>JACCQW010000456.1 GCA_013813955.1 Solirubrobacterales bacterium | reverse complement strand
CGGCGCAGCCGGCCGCTGACCAGGCGCTCGATCTGCAGTGCCTCCGGCAGGCGCATGAGCAGGACCGCGCCCGCGTAGACGAGCAGGCCGGCGGTCAGCGCGGTGCCCACGGAGGCGGCCTGCGCGGGCAGCGAGCGGCCGAGGACGTCGTCCAGCACCCAGTGCACCAGGTAGGCCACCCCGCCCAGCGCGCCCGCGGCCGCGGTCATCCGCACGATCGCCGCGATCGTCCGCCCCCCCTCCAGGCGCCCGGCGAGCTCGCGGCGCAGGTAGTGCGCCTGGCCGAGCGTCATCGCCGCGCTGGCCGCCGCGGTGCCGATCACGATCCCGGCGATCCCGAAGGGCTCGTACAGCGCGACGGCGACGACCACGTTGAGCAGCAGCGTCGCCCCGCCGAGGACGGTGGGGATCCACGGGCGCTGCAGCGAGAAGAACGTGCGCGTCAGCAGCAGGTTGGCTCCGGCGAAGGGCAGGCTGAAGGAGAACCAGAACAGCGCCTCGGCGACGGCGTCGGTCGAGCCGGCGCCGAACTCGCCGCGCTCGTAGACCAGCCGTGTGATCGGCTCGGCCAGCGCGAGCGTGCACGCGGCGGCGGGGATCAGCAGCAGGAATATCTGGCGCATGCCGGTGGCGGTCAGGCCGCGCAGCCCGTCGGTGTCGCGCCGGACGGCCAGCCGGCTGAGCGCCGGGAACAGCACGGTCGCCACCGCGACGCTGAACATGCCCTGGGGCAGCATGTAGATGCGAAAGGCGGCGTCGATGGCACGCGGCGCGCCGACGGAGACCTCCGAGGCGAGCACGGAGTTGATCAGCAGGTTGAAGTTGATGAGCCCGAGGCTGAGGGTGACCGGCAGCATCAGGGCCATGACCCGCTTGACGCGCGGGTCCTTCAGGTCGAACGTCGGCGTGATCTTGAAGTCCAGGCGCCGCATGACCGGGATCGCCATCGCGAGCTGCACGACCGTGCCCGCGAGGACGCCGATCGCGTAGGCGTACAGCTCGTTGGGCCCCTCGAACAGCGGGCGCAGGGCGACGAGCAGGACGATGATCACGACGTTCCACACCAGCGGCGCCAGCGCGGGGATCGTGAAGTGGTCGTAGGCGTTGAGGATCCCGACGAGCAGGCCGTTGACCCCGAGCAGCAGGACGATCGGGAACAGCACCTGCGCGAGGCCCGAGGTCAGGTCGTCGAGCTCGCGGGTGAACTCGCCGCCCGTGAACAGCGGCATCACATAGGGCGCGGCGATGACGAAGGCCGCGCTGATCGTGCCCAGCGCGCCGACGATCACGAACGTGAAGGTCGAGGCCAGCGAGAACGCCTCGCGCCGCCGGCCCTGCTCGAGCAGCTCCGTGAACACCGGCACGAATGCGGCGCTCAGCGCGGCGTCGGCGAACAGGTTGCGCACCAGATTGGGGATCTGGAAGGCGATCGTGAACGCCGAGAAGGGACCCGACGTGCCGAAGTAGCTGGACGCGACGATCTCCCGCACGAGCCCCGCGATGCGCGAGAGTCCGGTGGCGATCGAGAAGATCGCCGTGTTGCGGGCGATCCGCATGTTATGGCCCGCCCGCCCGCGTGTCTCGGCCGCCATCGGTGCGCTACTCTAGGGACCGCCGCGGCCGATGCCCGCGGCGTTTCACGCTGATGGCCAACATCCACTCCCAGAAGAAGCGCATCCTGCGCTCCGAGCGCGAGCGTCTCGAGAACCGCCACTACACGTCGGCTATCCGGACGTACTTCCGCCGCCTGGAAGCCGCCGTCGCCGCGGGCGACGACCCCACCGCCGACACCGAGCACAAGCAGCTGGTGAGCACGATCGACAAGGCGGTCAAGCGCGGCGCCCTGCACCGCAACAACGGCGCGCGCAAGAAGTCCCGAGCGTCGCGGATGCGCACGTCCGGCTCGGCCTCGGCCTAGCCCGCTCCTCCTTGCCGCTTCGCGAGACGCGCGCCGCTCAGGCGGCGATCCGCACGATCGCCCGGACCGCCTCGGTATCGTCGCTGAGCTCGCTCGCGCCGTGGGTCGCGAGCTCGAGCACCGCCAGGTCCTCCAGCGCGCGGCGCAGCCGATCGGGATCCGAGCCGCGCGCCTCGACGATCCGGCGGTCGGCCGCCCACGGGTTCATCTTCAGCGTCGCCTTGATCTGCGGCGGGGCCTCGCCCTCGCCCAGCCGCAGCGCGATGGCCAGCACCTCGCGCACCCGCCGCGCGAGCAGCGGCGCCAGGCGGGCCACCGACTCGCCCTGGCCGCGCAGCTGCAGGAATGCCCGGGTGGCGGCCGGCCCGTCGCCGGCGACCAGGGAGTCGACGAGGCCCCACACCTGGCGCTCGGAGGAGTGCGCCGCGGCGGCCTCGACCTCCTCGGCGGTGATGCGCGCCTGCGGGCCGAGCTCGATCGCGAGCTTCTCGACCTCGCG
>JACCQW010000455.1 GCA_013813955.1 Solirubrobacterales bacterium | reverse complement strand
ACGAGGTCGTCCGGCGCCGGCTCGCCCTTGGGCAGGAAGCCGGACTTCATGCCGAAGTAGACCGCCTGCGGGTGGTGCGCGATGATCGCCAGCGTCGACTGCTCGGGCTCGACGGCGAAGCCGCCGGTCAGGCGCAGGCCGATCGACGGCGCATCGAGCAGGCGGTAGACCTTCTCGTGCTCGGACTGCTCCGGGCACGCCGGGTAGCCCCACGAGTAGCGCCGGCCCTGCTCGCGGTCGACGCCCAGGTCGCGGCGCACGACGGAGTGCAGCCATTCGGCGATGCCCTCCGCGGTCTGCACGCCCAGCCCGTGGGTGAACAGCTGCTCGGCGAACTCGCCCTCGGCCTCCAAGCGCGCCATGACCTCGGTCACCTCCTCGCCGGCGGTCACGGCCTGCAGCGCGACGACGTCGAGCTCTTCGCCCTTGGGCCGGTAGAAGTCGGCCAGGCAGATGCGGTCGTGCTTGGGCTGACGCGGGAAGACGAGGCGCTCGAGCACCGTGGAGTGGTCGTCGGGGTCGAGGACCACGACGTCGTTGCCCTCGCTGTAGCAGGGGAAGTAGCCGAGCACGGCGCGCGGGTGCAGGTAGTCCTGCTCGCGCCACATGCGCTCCAGGCGCGGCTGGAAGTCCTCGTCGACGAGCTTGCGCCAGTCCTCGCCCTTGACGCCCTTGCCGCCCCAGTGCAGCTTGAACAAAACGTGCGTGTCGAGATGGGGGTACACGTCCTCCAGCGGCACGTCGATCTCGCGAGCCCCCCAGAACGGCGGCGTGGGCACCGGCACGTCCGTGCTCGCGGCCGAGCGCACCGAGGTGTCGTCGGTGGGCAGAGCCGCCGGCTCGGGGCCCTTGTCGCGCAGCTTCTGCGCCGCGCCGCGGGTCTTCTCGACCAGCGCCGCGCGGGCCTGCTGGTCGATGAGCTGGTCCATCTTGTTGAGGCCCTCGAAGGCGTCCTTGCAGTAGAAGACGCCCGGCTCGTAGACCTCGTCGGACTCGCGCCCGCCCGGGTACAGCACGCGCAGGCCGAAGTCGCGGTTGATCGCCGCGCCGCCGATGAGCACGGGGAAGTCCATCCCCTTGGAGTGCAGCTCCTGGATGGCCAGCGGCATCTGCTTGGAGGTGGAGACCAGCAGCGCGCTGAGGCCGATCGCGGTCGCCTCGTGCTCGCGGGCGGCCTCGAGGATCGTGGAGATCGGGACCTGCTTGCCGAGGTCGATCACGGTGTAGCCGTTGTTGGTGAGGATCGTGTTGACCAGCGACTTGCCGATGTCGTGCACGTCACCGAACACCGTCGCCAGCACGACGGTGCCCTTCGTGTAGCCCTCGACCTTGTCGAGGTACTCCTCGAGCTTGGCCACGGCGCGCTTCATCACCGTCGCCGACTGCAGGACGAAGGGCAGGATCAGCTCGCCGGCGCCGAACTTGTCGCCGACCTCCTTCATGGCCGGCAGCAGCACCTCGTTGAGCGTCGGGACGGCGCCGATCTTCTCGACCGACCGGACGATCCACTCCTCGACGCCCTCCTTCCTGCGGCGCAGGATGTGGAAGTGCAGAGCCTCCTCGGGCTCCATGCCCTCCGTCGGGTCGGCCTTCTCCTCCTCGGCCTCCTCGCCCTGGGACTCGAAGTGCGCGATGAAGATCTCCAGCGCGTCCTCGCGGCGATTGAAGACGAGGTCGTCGGCCAGCGCGCGCTCGGCCTCCCCGATCTCGCCGTAGGGCGTGATGTGGTTGGGGTTGACCATCGCGAGGTCCAGCCCGGCCTCGACGCAGTGGTGCAGGAAGACGGAGTTCAGGATCGCGCGGGCGCGGGGGGAGACCCCGAAGCTCACGTTGGAGACGCCGAGCGAGGTCTTGACGCCGGGAATCTCGGCCTTGATCGCGCGGATGCCATCGATCGTCTCGACGGCCGAAGGCTTCCACTCGTCGTCGCCGGTGGTCAGCGTGAAGGTCAGGCAGTCGAAGATGAGCGCCTCGGGGTCCAGGCCGTGCTCGTCGCAGCACAGCTCCTTCAGGCGCTTGGCGATCTCCACCTTGCGCTGCGCGGTCTTGGCCATGCCGACCTCGTCGATGGTCAGCGCGATCAGGCAGGCGCCGTGCTCGAGGGCCAGCGGCACGACGACGTCGGCCTTGTCGCGGCCGGCCTCGAGGTTGATCGAGTTGACGATCGCGCGGCCGGGGATCTGCTCCAGGGCGGCCTTGATGACGTCGGGCTCGGTCGAGTCGACCTGGATCGGCGCGGGCTGGGAGAGCGAGACGCGCTCGGCGACCTGGCGCATCTGCTCGTCCTCGTCCTCGCGCTCGGTGAGCGCGACGCAGAGGTCGAGCACGTGCGCGCCGCCCTCGACCTGGTCCTCGGCGACCTGGTTGAGGCCGTCGTAGTCGTCGGCGAGCAGCAGCTC
>JACCQW010000430.1 GCA_013813955.1 Solirubrobacterales bacterium | reverse complement strand
AACGAGGACGGCCCGCCGAAGCGGGCCGTCGGGTACTGCGAGTGTGGGGCGGGCTAGATCGCCTAGACGTTGACGGCCTTGGGGCCCTTGTCCCCGGCCTCAGCCTCGTAGCTGACCTTCGAGCCCTCGGCGAGCGAGCGGTAGCCCTCGCCGACGATGCCCGTGTGGTGCACGAACAGGTCCTTGCCCTGGTCGTCGGGCGTGATGAACCCGAAGCCCTTCTCGTCGCTGAACCACTTGACGGTTCCTGTTGCCATGTTGTTCCTCCGTGTGGAGTCTTGTGCTGCGCTACGCGGAGGTGCTGTGAGGCAACGACTGCGGACGCTGGCACTGCTTTCGCCGGCGAACCCGGCAGGTCCCGTAAAGCGTAGCGATCTATGCCGCGGCTGCAACTATGCGGGGGTGCCCCCCGCCCTGCGCCTGAGCATCCTGGACCAGTCCCCTATCTCGGAGGGGTCGACCGGCGCCCAGGCGCTGGCCAACACGATCGACCTCGCGCGCCTGGCCGACGAGCGCGGTTATCACCGCTACTGGGTGGCCGAGCACCATGGCGGCCCGATGCTCGCCGGCCCGAGCCCGGAGGCGCTGATCGGCCCGATCGCCTCGGCCACCTCGCGCCTGCGCGTCGGCAGCGGCGGCGTGATGCTCCCGCACTACAGCCCGTTCAAGGTGGCCGAGACCTTCAGCGTGCTAAGCGGCCTGTACCCCGGGCGCATCGACCTCGGCCTCGGCCGTGCCGCGGGCACCGACCCCCAGACGACCTGGGCGCTGCAGCGCGACCGTCGCCTGGCCGGGCCGGACGACTTCCCCAATCAGCTCGCCGAGCTGCTGGCCTATCTGGAGGACACGCTGCCGGCCGGCCACCGCTTCGCCCACCTCGCCGGCATGCTGCCCGGGCGCCCCGAGGGGCCCGAGCCGTGGCTGCTGGGCTCTTCGTTGCAGAGCGCGCTCTGGGCCGCCGAGCTCGGGCTGCCCTACGCCTTCGCGGACTTCATCAATCCCAAGGGGACCACCATCCCCGGGACCTATCGCGAGCGCTTCGCCGCCTCGCAGCGGCTGAGTTCCCCCCGCACCGCGGTCGCGGTGTGGTCGATCTGCGCGGAGACCGACGAGGAGGCCCAGCGCCTGGCCGCCAGCAGCCGGATGGCGATGGCGCTGCTGCGCCGCGGGCGCCTGATCCCCGTCCCGCCCGTGGAGAAGGCGCTGCGCTATCTGGCCTCCGAGGACGCCAGGCCCGCCGGTACCCGGCGCATGATCCTCGGCGCGCCGGCCACCGTGCGCGCCGGTCTCGAGGAGGCCGCGCAGGTCTACGGCGCAGAGGAGGTCATCGTCGTGAGCATCACCCACGACCACGCCGCGCGGCGGCGCTCGTACGAGCTGATAGCGGAGGCGTTCGGGCTCGAGGCCCGCGCCGCCGGTTCCGTGCGCGCGGCCTGAGTCCGCTAGCGCTTCGCCGTGGCGGCGAAGCATGGGCCGCCGGGCGCGCGGCCTACCGGTGCCTGGTAGCCCTGCTCAGCCCAGCGCGAGCACGATCGCCAGCACGATCACCACGACGACCACGCCGGCGAAGGCCACCTGCGGCGGGCGCTGGGTCCACCAGAACTCGGGCTTGGCCCGGTCGCGGGAGTGCCGCCCCTCGGGAGGTGTGCCGACCCAGTCGTCGTCATCGTCGTAACGCCCCGCCATCCCCCACAAAATACCCGGGCGGCGGCGATCGGTCGCGGGGCCGCGCTAGCGTCGCAGGCGATGCTCGTCACCCGCACCGCCGAGGAGCACCTCGTCCAGCTCACGGGCGACACCGCTGCGGGCTTTCGCGACGGCCAGCTCGAGGCGATCCGCGACCTCGTCGAGGATCGCGCGCGCGTGCTGTGCGTCCAGCGCACCGGCTGGGGCAAGTCGGCCGTGTACTTCGTGGCCACCGCGCTGCTGCGCGAGCGGGGCGCCGGGCCGACACTCATCGTCTCACCGCTGCTCGCGCTCATGCGCAACCAGATCGCGGCGGCCTCCGCGCTCGGGCTGCGCGCCGAGACGGTCAACTCGACCAACCGCGAGGACTGGGCGGCCGTCCACGAGCGGCTGCGCGCGGGCGAGACCGACCTGCTGCTGATCAGCCCAGAGCGGCTGAACAACCCGCAGTTCCGCACCGAGATGCTGCCGCTCTTCGCGCAGACCGTCGGCCTGCTGGTCATCGACGAGGCGCACTGCATCTCCGACTGGGGGCACGACTTCCGCCCGGACTACCGGCGCGTGAAGGACATGCTCGCCGCGCTGCCCGCCGACGTCTCCGTGCTTGCCACCACGGCGACCGCCAACGACCGCGTCGTCGCCGACGTCCTCGAGCAGCTCGGCGCGGGCGCGGGGGCGGGCGGCACGCTGCGCTCCTACCGCGGCCCGCTGGCGCGGACCAGCCTGCGCCTGGAGGTCGTCACGCTGCCCCGGCCCGCCGAGCGGCTGGCCTGGCTGGTCGAGCAGCTGCCACGCCTGGAGGGTTCGGGCATCGTCTACACGCTGACCAAGCGCGACGCCGACCAGGTCGCGAGCTTCCTCGAGGCGAACGCGATCAGCGCCCGGGCGTACTCCGGTGACCAGGCGACGGAGGACCGCGTCGCCGCCGAGGACGCGCTGCTGGCCAACGAGGTCAAGGCGATCGTGGCCACCAGCGCCCTGGGGATGGGCTACGACAAGGCCGACCTGAGCTTCGTCGTGCACTTCCAGGCGCCGGGCTCGGTCGTCTCCTACTACCAGCAGGTCGGCCGCGCCGGCCGCGGCGTGGGCCCCGCCGACGTGGTCCTGCTCCGTGGCGCCGAGGACTCCCGCATCCAGGACTTCTTCATCGAGCAGGCGTTTCCCGCCGAGGAGCGCGTGCGCGCGGTGCTCGCCGAGCTGGAGGCCGCGGGGCAGGAGGGCCGCACCGCCCGTGAGCTCATGGCCCACGTCAACCTCGGCTCCAGCCGCATCGAGGCGATGCTCAAGGTGCTCGACGTGGAGGGCGCGGTGCGCCGCTCGGGATCGCGCTGGCACGCCGTGCCGGGCAGCGACTGGACCTACGAGCGCGACCGCTACGCGCAGGTCACCGCGCTGCGCCGCGCCGAGCAGGCGGCGATGGCCGCCTACGGCGCCGACGGGCGCTGCCTGATGCGCGCGCTGCAGGAGGAGCTCGACGGGGCGGGCGGGGATCCGATTTCCGACTGCGGGCGCTGCGCCGTGTGCACGCAGCCGCGCTTCGACGGCGCGCCGGACGCGCTGCTCGTCGAGGCCGCCCAGCGCCACCTGCGCTCGGGTGCGATCGCGCTGGAGCCCAAGAAGATGGCCCCCGACGCTGAAGGCACGATGCGCAAGATCCCCGAGGAGGTGCGCGTCGACTCCGGCTGGGCGCTGGCGCGCGTGGGCGACGGCGGCTGGTGGCCGGCGATCGATCGCGGCCTGCGCGACGGGCGCCTGCCCGACGACGTCGTTGAGGGCCTGGTGGCCGCGGTGCGCGAC
>JACCQW010000168.1 GCA_013813955.1 Solirubrobacterales bacterium | reverse complement strand
GGCGTAGACCACGTTGCGCTTGAGCTTGAGCGACGGCGTGAGCTCGCCGGACTCGAGCGTGAAGTCGCTCTCCAGCACCCGGAAACGCTTGATCTGCTCGACACGGGCGTACTTGGCGTTGGCGTCGTCGAGGTCGGACTGGATGAGCGCGTGCACCTTCGGGTCCTGGGCCAGCGCGGCGGTCGAGGTGTCCTCGATGTTCTCGCCCCGGGCCCAGGGGACGATCTCCTCCTCGTCGAGCGTGATGAGCATGACCGGGTAGGGGCGGCGGTCGCCGTGCATCACGGCCTGGGAGATCCAGCGTGACTGCTTGAGGTCGTTCTCCATGTTCGCCGGCGTGAGGTTCTTGCCGCCGGCGGTGATGATGATGTCCTTCTTGCGCCCGGTGATGGTGAGGTAGCCGTCCGCGTCGAGCGAGCCGAGGTCGCCCGTGTGCAGCCAGCCATCCTCGATCGTCCCGAACGACGCGTCCTCGTTCTTGTAGTAGCCGCCGAAGATGTTCGCGCCCTTCAGCAGCACCTCGCCGTCCTCGGCGATCTTGATCTCGACGCCGGGCAGCGCGCGCCCGACCGTGCCGAAGCGGTGGTGCTCGGGCGTGGAGGTCGTGGCGGCGGTTGCGGTCTCGGTCATGCCGTAGCCCTCCATGACCGGGATGCCGCAGGCCCAGAAGAACTCCAGGATCGCGGGGGCGATCGGCGCCGCGCCCGTGACCGCCTCGCGCAGCTGGCCTCCGAAGGCGGCGCGGACGTTGCTGAACAGCTTCTCCTCGGCCGTGTCGAAGCCGGCCTGCAGCTCGGGCGGTACCTGCTGGCCGGCCATCTGCAGCGCGCGCACCTTCTGGCCCACGGCCACGGCCTGCGCGAGCTGCTCGGGGTCGGCGTTGCTCGTGACCAGCGTGTAGAGCTTCTCGAAGATGCGCGGCACCGACGGAAGGTAGGTCGGCCTCACCTCCGAGAGCTCGGGGATGATCTGCTTGGGGTCCCCGCCCGTGTACGCGAGCCGGGCGCCGGCGTCGAAGACGACGAGTTGGATGAGCAGCGCGAAGGCGTGCGCGAGCGGCAGAAACAGGTAGACGACATCGTCCTCGCCCCGGATCAGGCTGCGCTGCTGGACCATGTCCAGGATCGAGCGGTAGTTGCCGTGCGACAGGACGCAGCCCTTCGGCGGCCCGGTCGTGCCCGACGTGTAGATGAACGTGTAGGGGTCCTGCGGGACGACCGCGTCCGCGCGTTCACGCAGCTCGGCGGCGTCGCGCGCGCGCCCGCGCTCGCGCACCTCGTCCAGCGACACGGCGTCGGCGACGTCGCCGGAGGGGTCGATGGCGACGATCGTGCGCAGGTGGGGCAGCCGCTCGCGGACGGCCGTGATCTTGGCGACCTGGGCGGCGTCCTCGCAGACGATCACGACGGACTCGGAGTTGCCCGCCACCCATTCGCACTCCTCGGGGGAGTTGGTCGGATAGATCGGCACGACCACGGCGCCCGCGCACGAGATCGCGAAATCGGCGAGCGTCCACTCGACGCGTGTCGAGCACAGCAGCGCCACCCGCTCGCCGGGCTCGATGCCCAGGTCGATCAGGCCGCGCCCGATCTCAGAGACGGCCTCCCCGATCTCGGCGAACGTCTCGTCGTGCCACTCCCCGGCGCGCTTGTAGCGGACGGCGACCGCATCGCCATAGCGCTCGGCGGCGCGCGGCAGGAGGTCGGCGATGGTCTTCGACCCGGTGGTCGACGGTACGGTGCTGGCCTCCATCTCTCCTCCTCAGGGGACGGCGGTGGGGACGGAGGCCGATTCTAAGCTGGTGTGCGCGCCGGGCGCGCCGTGCTGCTAGGCCTTGGCCGGCTCCGGCTGCCCCTCGGCCTCGAGGCTCGTGAGGAAGAGCGACTTGTCGATCCTGCCCTGGAAGATAGGCACCCCCATCTCCATGCACTTGGAGATCACGTCGCGGCGGTCGAGGTTGGCTTCGCGCGCGAGCTCGGTGGGGGTCAGGTGATTGGGCATCGGCAGAACCCTCCTATGTGGTTATGGGCACCTCCCTCTTGTACCACCCCGCGTGGACGCACTCAATGGCGCGGGGGCTAGATCGGGTTCGGGACGTCCACGAAGACGTGGCGGACGCCGAAGCGCGCCGCGAGCCGCTCACCCAGGGCGCGCACGCCGAAGGTCTCGGTCGCGTAGTGCCCCGCCGCCAGGAAGTGCACGCCCTCCTCCCGGGCGTGGGTCATCACGCGCTCGGCGGGCTCGCCGGTCATGAACGCGTCGTGGCCCGCGGCCGCGGACTCGCCGAGGTGATCGGCGCCCGCGCCCGAGACGATCCCGATCGTGCGCACGACCGGGGGGCCGGCGAGAAAGGCCAGCGGCTCGCGGCCGGTCAGGGCGCGCACGCGAGCGACGAGGTCGCTGGGCGTGATCCCGTCGCCGGCGAAGCGCCCGGCGACGCCGATCGTCGCACCCTCATGCACGGCGAACGGCTCGTGGCCCGCGCACCCCAGGCCCTCGGCGAGCAGCGCGTTGTTGCCGACCTCGGGATGGGCGTCCAGCGGCAGGTGGTAGGCGGCCAGGCCCATGTCGTGGTCGAAGAGCAGTTGCAGGCGGCGCTTGGCGACGTGCGTGAGGGCCGGCGGCGCGCCCGACCAGAACAGGCCGTGGTGGACCAGGACGAGATCGGCGCCATGCTCGGCGGCGCGCTCGAAGAGCTCCGCGCTGGCGGAGACGCCCGTGACGACCGTCTCCACGCGCTCGGGCCCGGGGACCTGCAGGCCGTTGGGCCCGTAGTCGCTGAACGCGTGCGGTGACAGCAGGTCGTCGAGGTGCGCGATGATGTTGGCAAGCACCATTCTGAACGCTACAGTTCACCGCCCGGACCCGGCGCCTCGTAGGGGGGCACGGCCCGGATGGGGAGAAGCCACCGGAGGGAGCGGGACAGTGCCGGCGCTTGCCGTCGCAGCCAGGCCCAGCGAGGAGAGGACCGGCGACCACGCCCTCGTGGCGGCGGTCCGTGCCGGCGACGACCGCGCGTTCGAGGGCCTGTACGAGCGCTACCACCGGCGGATCTGCGCGTACGTGCTGGGCATGGTCCACGACCACGGCCGCGCCGAGGACATCACGCAGGACGTCTTCATGTCGGCTCTGCGGCGCATGCGCGAGAACGACCGCGACATCGTCTTCAAGCCCTGGATCTACGAGATCGCCAAGAACGCCTGCATCGACGCGTTCCGCCGCTCGCGCCGGGCCCAGGAGGTCTCCTTCGATGCCCAGGACGGCGTCGTGGCCGGCGAGATGGGCCGGCTCGCCGACGCGCCGGTCACCCCCGACGTCGCGATCGACACCAAGCAGCAGATCGACCACCTGTGCGGCGCGTTCGGCGGCCTGTCGGACGCCCACCACGAGATCCTCGTCATGCGCGAGTTCGAGGGCTTGTCCTACCGCGAGATCGGCGAGCGCCTGGGCATGACCCGGCCGTCGGTGGAGAGCACGCTCTTCCGCGCACGGCGCCGGCTGGGCGAGGAGTACGAGGAGCTCGTCACCGGCCAGCGCTGCGTGCGCGTGCAGGAGATCATCGCGACCGCGGGCGACCGCTCGGTGGGCGCGCGCGACCGGCGGCGCCTCACACGCCACATCTCCCACTGCCAGCCGTGCCGGCGCCATGCGCGCCTGGCCGGCGTCGAGCTCGAGGCGCCCGCGGCGCAGACGGGTTCCGCTGCGGCGCGGATCGCCGCGCTGCTGCCGATGCCCGCCTTCCTGAGGCGCCGCTGGTTCGGAGGCGACGAGGGCGGCGGCGCGCTCGCCGCGCACTCGCCCGCCTCCGCGAACGTCGCCCAGTGGTCGGCCAACGTCGTCGGCACCCTGGATCCGGCGGCCGTGGCGGGCTGGTCGAAGGCCGTGGTGGCGGCGGCGACGGTCGCCGTCGCAGGCGTCGGGGCGGGCGCGGCGATCGGCGAGCGCGAGGCGGTCCGCGACCTGATCTCCCGCACGCCGATCATCTCCGAGCTCGACCCGGCCGGCGGCGCGCCAAGCG
>JACCQW010000415.1 GCA_013813955.1 Solirubrobacterales bacterium | reverse complement strand
GGCTGGCAGTTCGCGCCCGACCCGTCCGACGCGGGCGCCGGCCTGGGCTGGCCCACCGGCGAGGCGGGCGACACCTGGCGCCCGGCCCGGGTGCCCGGGGTCTTCGAGGCGCGCCCGCTGAAGTCGGGCTTCGACGGCACCGTCGGCTGGTACCGCCTGACCTTCCGCGGCCCCGCCACCGGCGCGGGGATGGGGTGGGCGCTGCGCTTCGAGCAGGTGCGCCGCACGGCCGATGTGTGGCTGAACGGCGTCGAGATCGGCTCGCACCGTGACCCGTACACGCCCTTCGAGCTGCCCGCCACCGGCCTGCGCCCCGGCGTGGCGAACACGCTGGTCGTCCGCGTGGACAACCGCAAGGGGCGCGAGCCACGCGAGGGCTGGTGGAACTGGGGCGGGATCTCGCGCGCGGTGAGCCTCGTGCCCCGGGGGCCGGTCGTGCTCGAGCATTCGGCGCTGCTGCCCCGCCGGCGCTGCGCCGACGGCCGCTGCCGCTGGAGCGTGCTCGTCGACGGCTGGCTGGAGAACCGCAGCGACGGCGTCCGGCGTCCGGCGGTGGCCGTGCAGCTGCGGGGCGGCGACGGCTCCGTCTCCCGGCGGAGCAGCGGCACACGCGCCCTGCGGCCCGGCGAGCGCGTGCGACTGCGCTTCTCGGTGCCCGTCCGCGGCGAGCCCGAGCTGTGGTCGCCCGAGGATCCGCAGATGTACGCCGCGAGCGTCACGACCCGCCTGGGCGCCTCGGCGGTGCAGATCGACCGCCACCGGCTCGGGCTGCGCCGCGTCGACGTGCGTGACGGCATGCTGCGCGTCAACGGCCGCGTGCTCGACCTGCGCGGCGCCTCGATCCAGGAGGACGTCAAGGGGCGCGGCCCAGCGCTGACCGACGCCGACGTCGAGCGCACGGTCGCCGAGCTCAAGGCGCTCGGCGCCAACGTGACACGCGCGCACTACCTGCTCGATGAGCGCCTGCTGGACCGCTTCGACGAGGAGGGCATCCTCGTCTGGAGCCAGGCCCCGGTGTACCACCGCGACGAGCTGCTCGAGAGCGCCGGCGGGCGCGCCTACGAGCTCGGGGTGCTGCGCGACACGATCCTCGCCGCCCGCAGCCACCCGTCGGTCATCACGCACTCGGTGGCCAACGAGCTGTCGCCGACGCCCGACGAGGACCGGGGCACCGGCCGCTGGCTGGCCGACGCGGCTGCGCTCGCGCGCGACCTGGACCCGACGCTGCCCGTCTCCGTGGACCTGCTGTCCTATCCGCGGATCGCCCACCAGCGCGCCTACGACGCCTACGACATGCTCGGGATCAACTCCTACTACGGCTGGTACGAGGGCAAGGCCGAGCGCTCGACCGCCAACCTCGGCGACCTCGCCGCCTATCTGCGCGCGATGCACGCCAAGTACCCGCGCAAGGCCCTGGTGATGACCGAGTTCGGCGCCGAGGCAACCGACCCGGGGCCCGCCGACCTCAAGCAGACCTTCGCCTTCCAGCGACGCTATCTGGAGCGCAACCTGGAGATCGTCGACCGGCTGGGCTTCATGGGCGGGGCGATCTACTGGACAGTGCGCGAGTTTGCCGTCAAGCCCGGCTGGGACGGCGGCGCGCACCCCGAGGTCCGCGACCCGATCCACAACAAGGGCCTCATCGCCTACGACGGGGCGCGCAAGCCGGCATGGAAGGCCGCGCAGGCGGCCTTCCGGGCCACCCCGCTGTACCGCGACGACCCGCGCGCGGTCCAGCGCGCGCAGCTGTCGACGTCGACCTCGCTGCTGGGATCGACCGCGCTCGTGGGCGGCGTGCTCGCGCTGGTGCTCGCGCTGCTCGCGCTCGACGCCTGGTGCCTGCGCGACATCTGGCGCTCGCTGCGTCGCGACCCGCCCGAGGCGGAGGTCCTCACGCTGCGCCGCGTGGCCTGAGCGTCAGCTGTACTCCCGCCCCCTCGTCGCCCGCCACCGACGTGAAGAGAGCGTGGCGCCTCCCGTTCGCCCCCGTCAGGGCGTGAACTTCACGGTGATGACGTCGCCGTCGGCGATCGCGTAGTCGCGGCCCTCCAGGCGCAGGGTGCCGCGGTCGCGTGCGCCGGCGTAGCCGCCCGCGTCGACGAGCTCGGCCCACCCGACGACCTCGGCGCGCACGAAGCCGCGCTGGATGTCGGAGTGGATCTCGCCCGCCGCGTGCCAGGCGGTCAGGCCGCGGCGCAGGTGCCACGACTGGGCGGGCTTGTCCTCCCCGGCGGTGAAGAACGCGATCAGACGCAGCAGCGCGAACGCGCCGCCGACCACGCGCTGCAGGCTGGACTGCGCGACACCGAGGTCCTCGCGCATCGCGGCGGCGTCCTCGTCGTCGAGCTCTGAGAGCTCGGCCTCGATGCGGCTGGAGATCGCGACGGCCACCGCGTCGTGCGCGGCGGCGTGTGCGGCGACGGCCGCGGGGACCTGTTCGTCGCCCTCATCCACGTTGGCGACGAAGAGCACCGGCTTGGCGGTGAGGGGCCCCAGGTCGCGCAGCGCGCCGGGCGCCTCGGCGGGCGCTGGCACCAGGCGCGCCGGCGACCCTGCGCGCAACATCTCGATCAGCTCGCGTAGCCATGCCTCCTCGGCGACCGCCGCGCGATCGCCCGAGCGCGCAGTGCGCACGAC
>JACCQW010000003.1 GCA_013813955.1 Solirubrobacterales bacterium | reverse complement strand
GGGTCCGGCGCCGGACCGGCGGTCGTCGCGACCGCGGCGCTTGCGCCGGCGCTCCGAGCGCCGGGAACGCTCGCTCGAGCGCTCCCGCGCCGTGTCGCCGCGCTGGACGACGGGCGTGCTGTCGTGTATCCGGATCGCGGGCACGGCCTGCGGCTCGGGAGCGCTGACCTCTCGCGACGCGGCATAGATGGTCGCCGCGCCGGCGCAGAAGGCGAGGACGGCGATGACGGCGACCTGCAGGCGCATGAGCGCAGCGTGGCAGATTCACGCGGCCGAGAGATGAGAACCGCGTGAGAACGCTCTCATCGCCGGGCCTGTCCGCGCCTCGAAGTTCAGGCCGCGATGATCATGCCCGCGCCGACCGTGTCGTTGGAGGCCTCGTCGATGAGGATGAACGACCCGGTCAGGCGGTTGCGCGCGTAGGCGTCGAACGCCAGCGCCTTGGAGGTCCGCAGCCGCACCCGGCCGATCTCGTTGAGGCCGAGCTCGGCCGCGGTGGCGTCGGGCGCCAGCGTGTGCACGTCGACGCGGTCGACGACGGCGTCGACGAGCGCCCGCGCGGCGTGGGTGGCGTGCTTGATCGCGTAGCGCCCGCCGGCGCGCAGCGGGGCGTCGGCCATCCAGCACACCGTCGCCTCCACCTCGCGGGAGAGCGTCGGCGCGTGGTCGGGGTGGCAGATGAGGTCACCGCGCGAGACGTCGACCTCGTCCTGGAGGAGGACGGTCACCGACATCGGCGCGAACGCTTCCTCGACCGGCCCGTCATAGGTGTCCAGCCGCGCGATGCGCGTGCGCGTCTGCGAGGGAAGGACGACGACCTCGTCGCCCGGGCGCAGGATGCCGCCCGCCACCTGGCCGGCGTAGCCGCGGTAGTCGGTGGCGTGGTCGCGGATGACCCACTGCACGGGGAAGCGCGCATCGCCGGCGTCGCGGTCGCGGGCGACGTCGACGCTCTCCAGGTGCTCGAGCAGGGGCATGCCGCCGTACCAGGGCATCCGCTCGGAGCGGTCCACGACGTTGTCGCCGTGCAGCGCGCTGATCGGCACGTAGGCGATGTCGCGCACGTCCAGGCCGCGGGCGAACTCGCTGAAGTCACGGACGATGGCGTCGAAGGTCTCCTCGTCGTGATCGACGAGGTCCATCTTGTTGACGGCGACCGCGAGGTGGCGGATGCCCAGCAGCGAGGAGATGTAGGCGTGGCGCTTGGACTGCTCGAGCACGCCCTTGCGCGCGTCGACGAGGATGACGGCGAGGTCGGCGGTCGACGCGCCGGTGACCATGTTGCGCGTGTACTGCACATGGCCGGGGGTGTCGGCGATGATGAACGTGCGCCGCACCGTGGCGAAGTAGCGGTAGGCGACGTCGATCGTGATGCCCTGCTCGCGCTCGGCGCGCAGCCCGTCGACGAGCAGCGAGAGGTCGACCATCCCCCCGCCGCGACGCCTGGAGGCCTCCTCGACGTGCTCGAGCTGGTCGGTGAGCACGGCCTTGGAGTCCAGCAGCAGGCGGCCGATCAGCGTCGACTTGCCGTCGTCGACCGAGCCGGCGGTGGCCAGGCGCAGCAGGTCGGCGGTCGCGGTGGCCACTAGAAGTACCCCGCGACCTTGCGGTCCTCCATCGCGGCCTCGCTCACGCGATCGTCGGCGCGGGTCTCGCCGCGCTCGGTGATGCGCGTGGCGGCGATCTCCGCGACGACGGACCCGAGGTCCGCGGCGGTCGAGCGCACCGCGCCGGTGCAGCTCATGTCGCCGACGGTGCGGTAGCGCACCGACGCGGTGAACGGCGTCTCGCCATCCATGAGCGCCACGTGCTCGGAGACGGCGTAGAGCATCCCGTCGCGGGCGAAGACCTCACGCTCGTGGGCGAAGTACATCGGGGGGATCTCGAGCTGCTCCTCGGCGATGTACTGCCACACGTCGAGCTCGGTCCAGTTGCTCAGCGGAAAGACGCGCACGCTCTCCCCCGGGCGGATGCGCCCGTTGTACAGGCTCCACAGCTCCGGGCGCTGGCTCTTGGGGTCCCACCCGCCGAAGTCGTCGCGGAAGGAGAAGATGCGCTCCTTGGCCCGCGCGCGCTCCTCGTCGCGCCGCGCCCCGCCGAAGGCGGCGTCGAAGCCGTGCTCCTGCAGGGCGTCCAGCAGCGTGGTGGTCTGCAGCCGGTTGCGCGACGCTCGCGGACCCGTCTCCTCGGTCACACGCCCGTTGTCGATCGACTCCTGCACGGAGGCGACGATCAGCGTCTCGCCCAGCGCGTCCACGCGGCGGTCGCGAAACGCGATGACCTCGGGGAAGTTGTGGCCGGTGTCGACGTGCATCAGCGGAAAGGGGAACGGCGCCGGCCGGAAGGCCTTCTCGGCCAGGCGCAACAGCACGATCGAGTCCTTGCCGCCGCTGAACAGCAGGACGGGCCTGGACAGCTCGGCGGCGACCTCGCGCATGACGTGGATCGCCTCGGACTCCAGGGCTTCGAGGTGCGTCAGCCCCCGCCTCACGCCGGGGCTCCTTCGGGAGCCGGGACGCGGGTGCGGGCGCGGGAACGGTGAACGAGCCACGCGAAGGCCCCGGCCGCGGCCGGGACGCCGACGATCGCCGCCACCGGGACCGCGACACCGGCCTTGGTCAGCACGCCGAGGGCCGAGCCCAGCAGCACGCAGCCCAGCGCGGGGCGCAGGCCGTTGGCGGGCACGCTGGTGACCACGTGGGTGCCGATCCACACGCCGGGGATCGAGCCGAGCAGGATGTTCGCGGTCAGCAGCAGGTCGACGTTGCCCGACAGCAGGTGGGCCAGGCCCGCAGTCCACAGCAGCACGGCGGCGTGGAAGACGTCGGTGCCCACGACCCGGTGCGGCGTCATGCGGAACACCAGGATCAGGGCGAGGCCGATGAGCGCGCCGCTGCCCACGGAGGTCAGGCCCAGGACCATCCCCAGGACAGCGCCGATCGCCACCGCGGTGATCTTCGTGCGCCGGTCGAGCTCGACGGTCTCGCGCTCGCGCTCGTGCAGCTTGGGCATGAACAGCGCACGGGCGAGGATCGTGACCGAGACGATCACGAGCATGCCGGCGACGAGGCCCAGCAGGACGGGCTCGAAGGCGTCGCCGTGCGCGTCGTGCAGCCGGTTGAGCAGCCACACGCCTACGAGCGAGCCCGGCACGCTGCCCAGCGCCAGCCACTTGGACACGCCGAGGTCGACGGTGCCCTTGCGCAGGTGGCGCCAGCCGCCGACGGTCTTGGTGATCGCGCCGTAGGCGAGGTCCGTGCCGATGGCCACGACGGGCTTGACGCCCACGGCCAGGATGAGCAGCGGGGTCATCAGCGAGCCGCCGCCGATCCCCGTGAGCCCGACCAGGATGCCGACGCCGAGCCCGAAGACGATGACCAGCGGGTCCACTAGGCGTCCGCCGGCGCGACGACATGCAGACCGCACTCGGTCTTCCCGGTGCCCGCCCAGCGACCCTCGCGGCCGCTGCCCGGCAGCGTGCACGGCGCGCAGCCGATCGACTCGTAGCCCTGGTCGTGCAGCGGGTGATAGGGCAGGCCGCGCTCGTGGATGCGCTGCCACAGGTCGCGCTCGGTCCAGAACGCGAGCGGGTTGTACTTGGCGATGGCGCGACGGGCGTCGGTCTCCACGAGCTCGGTGCCCGCGCGCGTCGGGCCCTGCTCGCGGCGCAGGCCGGTGATCCACGCGCCGGCGCCGGCCAGCGCGCGCTCGAGCGCCGCGACCTTCTCGGTGGCGCAGCAGTTCTCCGGCCCGCTCCAGGGGCCCCTCGCCTCCTCGACCGCGACCTTCACGCCGTAGTGCTCCTCGAAGGCGCGCCACGTCGCGAGCGTCTCGGCGAAGAGCACGCCGGTGTCGATCGTGACCACGCGGATGCGGTCCCATCCGCCCGCGATCGCCAGCAGCTCGTCGAGGATCACCGACTCCTCCTTCTGGAAGGAGCACAGGAACACGACCCGCTCGTGGGCGAGCGCCTGCTCGAGCGTGTCGGTCAGACCGCGCACTCGCCCTCGCCACGGACGACCTGGAAGGGCACGCTGCGGTCCCAGTCGATGAAGTGGTTCATCGTCTCCAGGCCGAACTCCACCGGCAGCGCCAGCTCGCGGACGCGGTCCTCGAACTCCTTGGTCCCGACGCGGCCGGCGAACGCGTTGAACACCTCGCCGTCCTCGCGCTCGGCCTCATAGAAGCGCAGCCACCGCTCGATGGCCTCGGGCACGCGCTTGGCCGGCAGGCGGACCTTCAGCCGCTGGCCGTAGACGATCTCGCCGCCCTCGTAGTTGCCGCCGATGTGCGCGACGTAGGCGGGGATCGTGTGCTCGCCGACCTTGATCGAAGCGCCGTAGAACCCGATGTTGGCGATGTGGTGCTGGCTGCAGCCGTTGGGGCAGCCGCTCATCTTGATGTGGATCGCACGGGTCAGCGGGTCGGTGATGTCCATCGCCTCGACCCGCTCCTGGACGGCCTGGTTGAGGCCCATCGACGAGGTGATCCCCAGCTTGCAGGAGTCGGTGCCCGGGCACGAGACGACGTCGATGACCGAGTCCGGCCCGGGGCCGCCCAGGCCGAGCGCGTCCAGCGCGCGCCAGACCTCGTAGACGGTCTCGTCGCGCACCCAGCGCAGCACGAGGTTCTGGTGCACGGTGGTGCGCATGTAGCCGCCGGTGTAGCGGCGCATGATGCCGGCGATCCCGCGCAGCTGCTCGGGGGTGAGGTCGCCGCGGGTGACCTTGACGTGGACCGTCGAGAAGCCCTCCTGCTTCTGCGCGGCGACGTTGGCCTCGCGGTAGCGCTCGAACTCGGACACGTCCCCGTTGGCGCTCGCGTAGACGGCCGGCGCCGCGGGGGCGTTGGCCTCCTCGTCGTGGTCGAAGCGCAGGCCGGCGACGTCGAAGTCGCGCTCGGCGACCCAGTCGCCCCTCAGTTCCTCGTCGACCAGCTCGCGGAAGGCGTCCATCCCGATCTTGTCCACCAGGACCTTGATGCGGGCGCGGGCGCGGTTGACGCGTAGGAAGTCCTGGCGGTCGAAGATGCGCAGGACGGCCTCGGCCACCTTGAGGTAGTCGCCGTTGTCCAGCTCGACGAACTCGTAGAGCACGGGGGCGACGCGCGGCATGATCGACGTGCCGCCGCCGACGAGCACCGCCACGCCCCTGACGCCGTCGCGCTCGCGCGCCAGGAACGCGATGTCGTGGATCCCGGTCAGCGCGCGGTCCGCGGGCGCGCCGTTGAACGCGGTTTTGATCTTGCGCGGCATCGCCTGCGTCGTGGGATGGCGCACGAAGTAGCGCACGTAGGCGCCGGCGTAGGGGGTGAGGTCGAAGGGCTCGTCGGCGGCAACGCCGGCCCACGGGTCACCGGTCACGTTGCGCACGGTGTTGCCGCAGCCCTCGCGCGAGGACAGGCCGGAGTCCGACAGCTCGCGGATCGCCTTGGCGGCATCGGGCAGCGGGACGTGGTGCAGCTGTATGTTCTGGCGCGTCGTGACGTGCCCCTTGTTCAGCGGGACGTACTTCTCGATCACGTCGGCGAACGCCTCCACCTGCTCGGGCGTGATGCCGCCCATCGGCAGCTTGACGCGGATCATCTGCACGTCCGCCTGGCGCTGGCCGTAGACACCCTGCTTGAGGCGGAACTTGATGAACTCGTCCTCGGGCGTGTCGCCGCGCAGGTACTGCTGCGCCTCGGTGTCGAAGTCGTCGAACTCGCGTTCGAGGATCGGGATGACGTGGCCGGGGACATCCTCGCGGACCTCGGGATTCTCGAGTGTCCCCTTGCGGCCGACGGCGGTGCTGGGCTCCATTGGCGTCAGTGCTCCGTGGGTGGCGTGCGGAGGGCAGCTGACGATGATACAGGCTATTGCCTGTCGGCTTTCGGCTATTTCAAACGGAGCGCGTTCAGCCCCACGGGTGCGGGTCGCCCCACGGCGAGGGGGCGCCGGGCTCGCGGCCGGCCCCCTCCAGCAGCGCGGCGCGAGTCCACGGGTTGCGCCGCGGG
>JACCQW010000384.1 GCA_013813955.1 Solirubrobacterales bacterium | reverse complement strand
CCGCCGCGCTCGCGGCGTCCGCCCCCGCCGGCCGCTCCGGCGGCGACGAGCTCCTCCTGGGACTTGCCCGCGACGTCGGGGTCCTCGGCCAGGCGCAGGCCGATGCGGCCCCGCTCGCGGTCGACCTCATACACGCGGACGTGGATCTCGTCGCCCTTGTTGAGGACGTCCTCCACGGTGTCGACCCGCTGTCCGGGTGCGACGTTGGAGATGTGCAGCAGGCCGTCGGTGCCCTTGGCGAGCTCCACGAAGGCACCGAACGTGGTGGTCTTGACCACCTTCGCGGCCGGGAACTCGTCGCCGACCTCGCCCTCCTTGGTCATCGACCGGATGCGCTCGGCGAGGGACTCGCCGAGCTGGCCGTTGGCCGAATAGATCAGAACCTGGCCCTCGTCGTTGACGTCGATCTGCGACTCGAACTCGTCGGCCAGGCCGCGGATGGTCTCCCCGCCCTTGCCGATGAGCAGGCCGATCTTGTCCGTGTCGATCTGGACCGTGAGGATCCGGGGCGCGTGCGGCGAGAGCTCGGCGCGCGGCTCGGCGATGACCTCGGCCATCTTGTCCAGGATGAACGTGCGGGCCTCCAGCGCCTGCGCGAGCGCGTCGCGCAGGATGTCGAACGTCACGCCGGTGATCTTGATGTCCATCTGCAGGGCGGTGATGCCCTCCGACGTGCCGGCGACCTTGAAGTCCATGTCGCCGAGGTGGTCCTCGACCCCGGCGATGTCGGTGAGCACGACGTAGTCATCGCCCTCCTTGATCAGCCCCATGGCGATGCCCGCCACCGGCCGCTTGAGCGGCACGCCGGCGTCCATGAGCGCGAGCGACGAGCCGCACACCGAGGCCATCGACGACGATCCGTTGGACTCCAGCGTGTCCGAGACGACGCGGATCGTGTAGGGGAACTCCTCGATCGACGGGACCATCGGGACCAGCGCGCGCTCGGCCAGCGCCCCGTGGCCGATGTCACGGCGCTTGGGGCCGCGCATGAAGCCGGCCTCGCCCACCGAGAACGGCGGGAAGTTGTAGTGGTGGAAGTAGTACTTCCTGGTCTCGAGGCCGAGCGTGTCCAGACGCATCTCCTCCTTGAGCGTCCCCAGCGCGGCGACGCTCAGGATCTGCGTCTGGCCGCGGGTGAACAGGCCGGAGCCGTGCGTGCGCGGCAACAGGCCCGCCTCGACGGTGATGTCGCGGATCTCGGTTTCGGCACGGCCGTCCGGGCGCTTCTTCTGGACGGCGATGCGCTGGCGGATGATCTGCTTCTCGAGCTTGTCGAAGGCCATCTGCGCGGCGGCACGGCGGGCGCTGTGCTCCGGGTCGTCCTCCGGGCCGCAGTGGGCGGCGAGCGCCTCCTCCTCGACCTTCTTCGTGGCGTTCTGGCGATCGAGCTTGTCGACCACCGAGGTCGCCTCGTCCAGGGCGGCCCCATGGGACTCGCTCATCGCGCTGAACAGGCCCTCGTCGACCTGCGGGACCTCGACGGCGGTCTTCTCCTTGCCGGCCTTCTCACGCAGTTCGTGCTGGGCCGCGCACAGCTTCTTGATCGCGTCGTGGGCGATGTCCAGGGCGTCGAGGATCTCGGCCTCCGGGATCTCGTTGGCCCCCGCCTCGACCATCAGGATGGCGTCCTCCGAACCGGCCACGACGAGGTCGAGGTCGGAGTTCTCGAGGAGGTCGTCCTCGTTGGGGTTGACCACGAAGTTGCCCTCGATCTTGCCGATCCGCACCGCGCCCACGGGCATCGGAAACGGGATGTCGCTGAGCATGAGCGCCGCGGACGCGCCGTTCATGGCCAGGATGTCGTAGGGATGGACGTGGTCGATCGACAGCGGGATCGAGACCAGCTGGGTCTCGCGCCGCCAGCCCTTGGGGAACAACGGGCGGATCGGGCGGTCGATCATGCGGGCGGTCAGCGTGCCCTTCTCGCCGCTGCGCCCCTCACGCTTGAAGAACGAGCCGGGGATCTTGCCCGCGGCGTACATGCGCTCCTCGACGTCCACCGTCAGCGGGAGGAAGTCGACGTCACGAAGGTTGCCCGCGGTCGCGGTCCCCAGGACGACGGTGTCGCCCTGGCGGACGACGACGGAGCCGGAGGCCTGCTTGGCCATCTTTCCGGTCTCGAAGGAGATCTCGCTTCCTGCGATCTCGACGGAGACACGGGTCTCGGCAGTGCTGCTCATATGAAGTTGTCCTCTCTGGACGCGCCCGTCGGTCGGCGCGCCTGCTTCTAGCTTCTTTTCGGTATCCGAACCGTTGCATCGTAGCCGACACGCTCGAGCAACCCCGCGTCGGGGGGTCCCGGATAGGCCACGCCCCCGATGAACAGCGTTGGCGTGACCGTGACGCCGGCCGCGAGGCCCTCGCGGACGTCGCGGCGCACCCGGGCGGCGGCCCCGTCGCCGCGCCGGTCGGCGTCGCCAGCTTCTTTGTTGTCTTCGGTAACCGAACACTCCCATCCTAGACGAGACGTTCGAGCCACTCGCCATCGGGAACGCCCGAGAATGCGATGTCGGCGGCGAACAGCGTCGGTGTTGCCGTCGCCCCTGCGGCGACCGCCTCGCGCGTATCGCG
>JACCQW010000372.1 GCA_013813955.1 Solirubrobacterales bacterium | reverse complement strand
GCACGCGACGCCGGCCTGGCGGGCCGCGTGCTGGCCGCCTCCGAGCCGGTGCTGCTCAACGACCCGCGGGCCGATGACCTGGCCGACCCGAGCGTGCTCGAGGCCGGCATCTCGTCGCTGCTCGGGGTCCCGCTCGTCTTCGACGGCGAGGTCATCGGGGTCATCGAGATCGGCGTGCGCGCGCCGCGGCGCCTGGGCGATGGCGACGTCGACCTGCTGCGGCTGACCGCCGACCGCGTCGCGCAGGCCATCGACCACGTGCGCGCGTTCGGCCGCGAGCACCGTATCGCGGAGACGCTTCAGCGCAGCCTGCTGCCCCAGAGCCTGCCCGTACTGCCCGGCATCGCGCTGACCGCGCGCTACCTGCCCGCCGCGTCGGACGCCGAGGTCGGCGGTGACTGGTTCGACGCGATCGGGCTGCCGGGCGGACGTGTGCTGCTGGTCATGGGCGACGTCTCGGGCAAGGGCCTGACCGCGGCCTCGACGCTCGGCGCCCTGCGCAGCGCCATCCGTGCCTACGCGCTGGAGGACCACTCCCCCGCGCAGATCGCCGAGCGCGTGAACCACTTCGTGCTCGCCGATCCCGCCCGCCAGCACATGGCCACGGCGGTGCTCGCCGTCTTCGATCCCGTCGACGCGCGGCTGACCTACGTCAATGCCGGGCACCCGCCGCCGCTCGCGCTGGACGCCGACGGCACCGCGCGCTTCCTCGAGCACGGGCGCTCGGTGCCGCTCGGGGTGCTGCCGTTTCCCGCCTACGAGGAGGACTCGGCGACGCTCGGGCCCGGCGGCGCGGTGGTGCTCTACACCGACGGCCTGATCGAGCGCCGCGGCGAGCACCTCGACGACGGTCTGGCGCTCCTGGCCCGGGCGGCGGCGGCAGGACCGCTGGAGCCCGACGCGCTGTGCGAGCGCGTGCTGACCGCCGCGCTGCCCTCGGGCCCGACTAGCGACGACGTCGCGCTGCTCACCCTCTGCCACGTGCCGCTGAGCCAGCGCCTCGAGCTGGACCTGCCCGGCGAGCCCGGCTCGCTGCGCGATCTGCGCGCGCTGCTGCGCCGCTGGCTCGATCAGGCGGGGGCGACGGACGCCGACGTGCACGCGATCGTCCTGGCATGCAGCGAGGCGTGCGCGAACGCCATCGAGCACGCCGGCGCCGGAGCGCGGGAGACCATCGCCGTCGAGGCCGTCGTGCACGACGGCGAGGTCGACGTGACGGTCTGCGATCGCGGCACCTGGCGCAGCGAGCGGCCGCCGAGCGACCAGGGCCGCGGGCTGGAGCTGATCGAGGCGCTGATGGACGACGTGAAGGTCCAGACGAGCCCCGATGGCACGACCGTCCGGCTGCGCCGCAAGCTCTGTCAGCCTGTGCGGGCATGATGCCGACCGATCTCGCAACGATCGAGAGCGAGCCGCACGGGCGGCACGTCGTGGTGCGCGTCATCGGGGAGCTCGACGTCTTCAACGCGGGCCCGGTTGCGGCGCAAGTCGAGGCCGCGGTGCCCGCGGGCGCGCATGGCGCGGTGATCGACTTCACCGCCCTGGGGTTCATGGACTCGACCGGCATCCGCAAGCTGTTCGCGCTGGCCGCCCGCCTGATCGAACGCCGCCAGGAGGTTCGGGTCGTCGTCCTGGAGGGCGGGCCGGTCGCGCGCACGCTGGAGCTCGTGGAGTTCTCGCGCGCCGCACCGATGCACCCAAGCCTCGACGAGGCGCTGGCCCAGCTGGGCACGGGCAGCCCCCCGGCCCACGAGCCGGGCTGAAGGCAGCGCCATTGTCGGTACGGTGGCGTTCATGCGCATCGGAACCGTCCTCGCCGCCGTGGCCGTCGCGGGCGCACTCGTCCTCGGCCCCGCCGCGCACGCGGAGGTCAAGCGGGCGGAGTCGATCCTGCCGCCGGGCCAGAGCGGCTTCATCTCGGCGGCCGGGCTGACCAGCGGCACCGGCTCGCCGCACCTGTACGACCAGCAGCAGTCCTTCATCGACTTCCGCTGGAAGCCCGCGACGTTCTTCCAACCCGGCGCCAGCGTGGAACCGCGGGCGGGCGTGCGCATCACCCGCGACGCCTTCGGCGTGCCGTCCGTCGTGGCCGCCACGGAGTCCGATGCCTGGTGGGGTGCCGGGTACGCGATTGCGCAGGACCGCCTGTTCCAGCTCGAGCTGTTCCGGGCCGCGACGCAGGGCCGGCTGTCGGAGATCGTCGGGCGCGGCCGGCTGGACAGCGACCGGATCGTGCGCCAGGACCTCTACACGCCCCGCGAGCTGGACGCCATGTTCGACAGGCTGGCGCCGGATCTGCAGGCGCGCTTCGCCGCCTATCGCGACGGGATCAACGCATGGGTCGCCCACCTGGCCACGAGCCCGCAGGACATCCCGGCCGAGTTCGCGGCGACCACGACCCCTGTGCGCGGCTGGACGATCCGCGACTCGGTGGCGATCGGCGTGTTCCTCGCGCGCACGATCCCGACGAACGCCGATCCCGAGGGCCTCGAGCTGGCCAACATGCGCGCGCTGCAGCTCTCCGGCCGCCGTGCGCTGGACGCTCTCGTCCCGTTGCGCACGCCGGGCTCGCTGACCACCGTGCCGCGCGAGCAGCGCCGCCGCTTCCCCTCCCAGCCCGGGCGCACCCGGCGCGACGAGCGCGCGGGCTTGCAGCGCTCGGCGCGGTTCGTGCGCGACCTGAGGTTCCCCGACCCGGCGCGCAGCGGCGCGATCGCCGCGCCCCCG
>JACCQW010000351.1 GCA_013813955.1 Solirubrobacterales bacterium | reverse complement strand
GCGCGAGGGGAGCGCGCTGGGCGCCACGGCGAGGGCCAGCAGCACCGCGACCGCCGCCACGGGCAGCACGCGCCGCGGGCGGGTGACCGCGAGCCAGGCGAGGCCGCCGAGTACGAGCCCCAGCATCGCGCCGCGGCTGTAGGAGAGCACGAGCGCGGGGGCGCCGACGGCCAGGGCGATCCCGGCGAGGATGCGCAGGCGCGGCGTCATGGCTGGCGCCAGGAGCACGCTCGCCGCGAGGGGCAGCAGGATCGCGACGTAGATCCCGAACTCGTTCGGGTGGAAGAACGAGCCCTGCACGCGCGCCACGATCTCCCCGCCGGCGTCGAACCCGTAGAGCTCGCTGGAGCCGGTCGCCGCCTGGGCGAGGCCCTGGCCGCCGGCGAGCAGCAGGCCGAGCAGGGCGCCGCCGATCACCAACGCCACCTGCTCGCGCTCGCGGCAGATGCGGCGTGTGGCGAGCAGGAGCGCCGCTGCCTGGAAGAGGCGGGCCAGCTCGCCCAGCGATGAGCGTGGCTCGAGGCCGGCCAGTGCGGAGAGCACGGCGATGGTGAGGACGGCCAGCAGCGCCAGGGGCAGGCCATCGCGGCGCCGCGGCGTCGGGTCGGGCAGCAGGTACGCGGCGACGAGCAGCCCGCCGGCCAGCCCCATCAGGAGCGGCTCCACCGGCGAGCTGGGCAGGCCGATGTCAGCGAGCGGACCGATCGAGGCGTCGCTGAACGGGACGAGAGCCAGCGTCGCCGCGATGCCGAGCTCCAGGCGACGCAGCGCCAGGGCCGCCAGGCCGAGCACCCCGATGCCGACGGGCAGGGCGAGCGGATGGACCGCCTGCGCTGTGAACGGCCAGGCGCCGGCGAGCGCGAGGGCCACCCCGAGCGGCCAGAGCGTCTGCCAGCGCTCCCCGAGCGCCATCAGCCGGCCGTCGATTCCAGCTGCGCGCCGCCCTCCCGGTAGTACCCGGAGACCCCCACGGGCTCGGCGCGGTTGAGCACGACGCCGAGCACCGGTGCCCGGACGGCCTCGAGCTTCGTCAGCCCGGCGACGCTCGAGGCCTCGCTCGTCCGCTGCGCGTCCACCACGCAGATCACGCCATCGGCCTGTGACGCGACGATCGCGGCGTCGGCCCCGACGGCGAGCGGAGGGGTGTCGATGATCACCCGGTCGTATGCGCTCGCGAGCTGGCGCACGAGCTGGCCGAAGCGGGGGGATGCGAGGAGCGTCCCGGGGTACCCGATGGGGTCGCCCGCCCAGATCACGCCGAGGCCGGGGATCGCCGAATCGTCCTGGATGATCGGCGCATGCTCGCCGGTGTGCAGATGCTGGCCCAGGCCGACCGTGGACCGTCGCATCGCTCCGGGGGGACTGATCTGGAGGCCCGGATGGCGCAGGTCGGCCTCGAGCACAGCAACGCGCCGTCCGGCGCGCAGGAGCGCGAGGGCGAGGTGCCGCACCACGGCCGACTTCCCGTCGCCCTCTGTGGGGCTCGTGACCACGATCACCTCGGGCGGGTCCTCGCCCGCGTGGTCGAGGCTGATGGCCAGCCAGTTGAACGCGTCCGCCGCGATCACGTCCTCGGCCCCGTCGCGGGAGCGCCCCAGCTTGGGTACCCGCGCCAGGATGGGCAGATCGAAGAGCGTCGCGTGGTCGCGCTCCACGGGCAGGCGCGGGCGCGCCATCTCCCGGACGATGATGACGCCGAGGGCGAGCAGCACCGACAGCGCTCCGCCGAGCCCGAGGTACACCAGCGTCGACGGTCGCGCGGGGTTCGCCGGGCGGGCCGCGGGCTCGCTCAGGGAGAGCGACCCCTCGCTCGAGCGGTCGCCGGCCTGGTCGCGGACCCGTACGGCGAACACGGTGGCGTAGGTGTTGGCGATGACCTGCGCCTCGCGGCCGCTGGAGCCTTCCGCCGTGATCTCGAGCAGCTGCGTCCGCGGGACGGGGGAGAACGACATCCGCTCCAGCAGCTCGTCGCGCGAGAGCTCCAGGGGCAGCTCGGCGCGGACGAGGTCCACGATGTTCGTGTTGGTCGCCAGCGAGCTGAACGTGCGGACAAGCTGCTCCTCGGACGCCGAGTCGTCGGAGCTGGCCGCGACGAGCACAACCGTCGCCTCGTACTTCTCCGGCTGCAGCGCCGTCGCCAGCACCACCGCGGCGAAGCAGCCGAGCAGGGCGCCCACGAACAGGCGCCGGCGTCGCCAGAGGGCGCCGAGCAGGTCGTCGGTCATCCGGTCGCGGCCCTCGGACGCACGATGCGCAGGGCGGCTCGCATGCGCCCCGGCCCGACCTGGACCGCGCCGACGAGCAGGGCGGCGCCGATGCCGCATGCAGATCCCACCGCGATCCGCTCCCAGCCGGGCGACAGGACCTGGTGGGCGATCACCATCGCGGCCACCGACGGCACCGAGCTGGCCATCGGAAGCCAGACGCCTTCACGCAGGAGCCCCGCGGCGGTGCCGCCCGCGGCGCGGACGGCGATCGGCACGCGCAACGGGCCGAGGAGGGCGATGCTCGCCAGTGTCCCGATGGCCGCGCCGATCGCTCCATAGGTGGCCACGAGGAGGATCGAGAGCCCGACGTTCAGGACGCCTTCGCCGACCGCCAGGGCTCCGATGAGCCGTACCCGGCCGAGGCCGATGAGCGCCTCGGTGGCCGGAACCGCGACGAGGCCGAGGATGTTGGCGACCATGAGCACGACGACGATGCCGCTCGTGGCGTCGGGTGCGCCGTCGCCGAGCCACACGTCGACGACGTCCGCGGCGAAGATGATCAGCGCCGCGGCCACCGGGATGGAGATCTGGAGGGCGAGCCGGGTGGTGACGGTGAGCCGGCGCAGCACAGCGGTCCGCCGGCCGCGACCCGTGAGATCGGCGACCATCGGCATGAGCAGGTCGATGAACGGGCGGGTCAGGCTCTGCAGCCCGCTCTGGAGCTTCACGATCGCGGCGTACGGTCCCGCGGCCGCCGCGCTCACGACGCCGGCGATGACGACGACGTCGAGGCGCTGGCCGACGAGCACCATGCTGTCGGCCAGGAGGGTGAACGAGCTGAAGCGCAGGATGCGGCTCCTCGCGGCCCGCTGGCCGCGTCGCGGGCGCACCCCGAGGTGAGGATCGAGCCGGCGGAGCGTGACCGCGTACACCGCGCCCCCGCAGAGGAGGGCCACCGCCTGTGCGCCCGCCACGCCGGCGACCCCGGCCCCGGTCTCGATCGCGGCGACGGCCAGGACGGCGAAGGCCACCGTCGTCGTCACCCCGCCGATGTTCGCGAGGTCGTAGCGCTGATAGCCGACGAGCGCGGCGGCACACGCCATGCAGGGCATGCGGACCGTCAGCGCGGCTCCGACGAGCAGCATGCCGAGCGCGAAGTCGTCCTCCTGCCCCTCGGCGGCGAGCCCGGGGAGCGCCAGCGCGACGATGACCGCGACGCCGAGGATCGCGAGGCCTGCCGCGGCCATGAGGGCCACTCCGGCCCCCATCGTCTCGTGCACGTCCGCCTGGCGGCCCTGTCCCCGGAGCTCCGCGATCAGCTTCGTGAGGCCCTGTGAGAACCCGATCTGCAGGACGAGCGCGACGGTGGTGAGCCCGAAGATGACGCTCCACGTGCCGAAGCCTCCGGGGCCGAGCGCTCGGAACAGATAGGGCGTCAGGAGCAGGACGGCCACGCCGAGCACCGCCCGGGCGGCGTAGGAGCTCAGCGCGTTGCGCGCGATGGCGATGTGTTCGGACGATCCGGGCATGGGTCGTTACGTCAGCGGAGGCGATTGTCGCAGCCTCCGGGGGACGGATCAGCGGATGGCCTCCAGGGCCATGGCCTCCGCACGGTTGACCCACTCCGCTCCGCCGTGGCGCTCGAGGTCCTGCAGGCTGCGACGCTCGCTGTGACCAGCTTCGAGACGCTGCACCCGCGTGAAGCCCGCCTCGTGCAGGCGCGCGCCCAGATCCTCCTCGTCGTAGACCCACTGGTGGCCCCACAGGCGCAGGTAGTCGTTGAGGATCTGGGCGGCGCGCTCGTGCGGCCTGCCCGTCTGCTCGTCGAGATACCGGGCGTAGTCGGCCCGGGAGATGACCGCGTTGCGGTCTTCGTACAGCGCGATGATCTTGCGCAGGTCCGGGGTCGTGAGCCGCAGCACCCCGCCCGGCCGCAGCACGCGGCGCAGCTCGACCATGAGCCCCACGGCGGTCCGTTCCGGGAGGTGCTCGATCACGTGCTCGCCGAACGCGAAGGCGAACGTGTCGTCGGCGAACGGCAGCGAACGCGAGAGGTCGAGGTAGGCGTCCCCTGCGATGAGGTCCGTGTTGAGCCACCCGTCGAGGCGGACGGGCCCGGCGCCGATGTGCAGCTTGGGCTCCGCATTCGCGGCGAGGTACCGTCGCGCGACCCGCCGGCGAACCACGTGGCCGCGCACGGCGTACTGCATGGCCCCCCGCGTGCGGAGCAGGAGGTGACGCGCCGCCGGGTCCTGCGTGCGCTTCAGCCGTTCGACGAGCTTCGTCATGCGCTTCGCTCATCGAGCTCGTCCTGCAGGGCGATGAGGCCGCGCCGGCGGAGAAGGTATGTGCGCTGGAAGTACACGTGGGCTCGCAGCTGCTTCCAGGCGGCACGAGAGACGGGCTTGCGGGCGGTGAGCCTGCGGTACGAATGGATCACCGTGGCCCCCGGGAAGTAGACTACCTCGCCGCCGGCATCGTGGATGCGTATGCACCAGTCGGCGTCGTCCCACCCGAGGAAGACCCTGTCGTCGAACGGACCCGCCGCGCGGGCCAGCGAGGTGCGGAACAGCTGGCAGGCGCCCAGGACGTACAGCACCGGCCGGGTCCTGGTGGGAGGGTCGTCGGTCATCAGGTGCCGGCGTACCGTTCGACCATCCTCGAACCACCGGCCCAGCGGAGGGCGCCGAAGGATCGGGAGCAGGAGGGGAGGAAAGCGCCGCGCGGAGAGCTGCGGGGTTCCGTCGTCGTGCACCAGTCGTGGCCCGATGAGCCCCCAGTCGGGGTGCGCGTCCATCGCTTCGACCATCGCCGGAAGCGCGCCGGCGGTCAGCGCGGCGTCGGAGTCCAGGAACATGCAGTAGCGCCCGGAGGCCCGGCGGAGACCGTGGTCCCGCGCGGCCACGCCGATGTTCGCGGGCAGCGGGACGACGGTGACCTCTCGATGGGCCCGGCGGATCCACTCCAGGCTGCCGTCGGTGGAGGCGTTGTCGACGAGGATGCACTGGACGGACATCGCGGCGTGCTCCGCGATGGAGGCGAAGCAGCGCTCGAGCTCCTCCCGCACCGAGGACGCGACGACGACGATCGTCACCTCGGGCGGCTCGCTCATTCCGCGGACGCTACCGCGTGGGGTCCGCGCTCCGGACGACCGTTGGCTCCTGCGAGGGGGTCTTGACCGTAAGCTGGTCCGCCCGAGAGCCGCACTCCGTGCCCACGCCCATCCCTGACCGTTCACCCGACGCCGGCTCACAAGGCCCGACCCGACGGATCGAAGCGGCCGGATCGATCGCCACGGCCCTGGTTCCCGGGGCCCTCGTCGTGGCCTTCGGCTTCCGGGCCGGCGGGTTCTTCCCGGACTCCGTCGCGGCGGCGGCGATCGGGCTGGCGCTGCTGCTCGTGTTGCGGGTCACCTCCGCCCCGCGGCCGTTCGCCGGCCTGAGCGTGCCGCTCGCCGTGGCGGGTGGCGCCCTGGCGCTGTACGCGGCATGGACGCTGGCCTCGAGCTCCTGGTCTGACGCGGTCGGGCGGGCCCTGCTCGAGTACGACCGCGCGCTGCTCTACCTGCTCGCCTTCCTGGTGATGGGCGCGGCGGGCCGCGAGGAGCTCCGCGTTCGCTGGCTGGTGCGCGGGCTCGCCGCCGGGGTCGTGGTGGTCTGCGCGGCCGGCCTCGTCACCCGCGTCCTGCCCGATGTGTGGACCGTCGCCCCGACGGTCGCGAACGATCGCCTCAGCTTCCCGGTGAGCTACTGGAACGCGCTCGGGCTGCTCGCCGCGATCGGCGTGATCCTGTGCGCGGCCCTGACCAGCGATCTCCGCGAGGCTGCCGCGGTTCGCGTGGCCGCCGCGGCCGCGTTGCCGGTCGTGGCGGTCGCCCTGCTGTTCACGTTCTCGCGCGGTGCGATCGGCATGGGCGTCGTCGGGCTGGCGGTCCTGCTCGTCGTCGCCCGGCCGCGCGCGCTGCTGAGCGGCCTGCTGGTCGCGGTTCCGACCGTCGCGATCGCGGTCATGGCGGCGTACGACGCGGAGCTCCTGGCCGGGAGCCGGCCGACGGGACCGGCCGCCGTCGACCAGGGCCACACCGTGGCGCTCGTCGTCATCGCCTGCGTCGTGGCGGCCGCGATCGGGCGCGCGGTGCTCCTGCGGCTGGACGCGCGGGTGGCCGAGTGGCGCGCGCCGGCGTGGCTCGGTGGCCGCCGCCGAGTCGTGGGCGTGGTGGTGGTGGTGGCCACGGTGGCCGTCGCCGCCGTCGCGATCGCGGGCTCCTCCGATGCGCTGCACCGCCAGTACGACCGCTTCGTCTCGGGCGATGCCGTCTCGGCGGGGGAGGACCAGCGCGCGCGGCTTACAAACGTGGGCAACAACGGGCGGATCGAGCCGTGGCGGGTCGCGCTGGACACCTTCGCCGACCACCCGGTGCGGGGGGCGGGCGCGGGCACCTTCCCGTTGCGATGGGAGCGCGAGCGGCCGGTCGTCTTCCAGGTCGAGGACGCTCATTCGCTGTACATGGAGGTGCCGGCGGAGCTGGGGCTCGTGGGGCTCGTCCTCCTGATCCTGGCGATCGTGGTGATCCTCGGCGGGTTCCTCGTACGGGCGCGCGGGCCGGATCGCGTGGTGCACGGCGCGCTGTTCGCGGCGGGCACGACCTGGTTCCTGCACGCGGGCATCGACTGGGACTGGGAGATGCCGGTCGTCACCCTCTGGTTCTTCGCCGCCGGGGGGATGGTCCTCGCGGCCCGGCCCTCCGGCGGCCGGGCCCTGGCCCCCGTCGGCCGCATCCTCATCGCCCTGAGCGTGCTGCTGGTCGCGGCGATCCCGGCCCAGATCCTCCTCACCGAGGGGGCGCTGGACGAGAGCCGCGAGGCGTTCGCACGCGGCGACTGCCCGGCCGCGATCGACCGGGGTCTCGATGCGATCGGGCTGCTGGCGTCGCGGGCCGACCCCTACGTCATCGTCGGCTACTGCGACGTGCGCATCGGGCTCGCCCGCCTGGGCGTCCGGGCCCTCGAGAAGGCCGTCGAGCGCGACCCCGCCAACTGGGAGACGCACTACGGCCTCGCACTCGCCCGCGGGGCCGCGGGGCTAGATCCGCGCGGGGCCGCCGGTCGCGCCCTGCGACGCAACCCGCGTGAGCGGCTCGCGCTCGATCTCGTCCGCCGGTTCGACACCGAGGACCCCCGGACGTGGAGAAGGCGAGCCCTGAGGGCCCGCCTTCCCAGCGATTGAGATCGCGACCGGCGGTCAGCCCTGCGGCATGCCGTCCTGCGTCCGGCGGCGCAGCACCAGGCCCGTCGCAAGCAGCGCGATGCCGAGCAGCAGCAGCGGGATCGACGCGTACCCGGTGAAGGGCAGCTCGCTCCCCGTGCCGGACTCGAGCTGCCGCGGGGCCTGCGCGACCGCCGTCCGCGACTGCGAGTCGCGGTCGCCCGCCACGCCGCCGCGGGCGGTGTTGTCCGGGGCGGTGTCGTCCGCGACGTTGTCGCCGGTGGCTCCATCGACCTGCGTGCCGAGGACTGCCCCGGGAGTCGCCTGCGCGCCGGCCACGGCGCCCGGCGCGGCCTGCGGTGCCACGGCAGCCGGCGCGCCGTACTGGGCTTCGCTGGCGCTGTTGGTGTTGCTGATGGCGGTGACGCCGAGCGCGGCTCCGCTGCCGCTCATGAGCAGGCCGGTGACGAGGGTGGCCATGATGGCCAGACGTGAACGCATGAAGGATCCTTCCGGATGAGTGATGGCGGGTGTCGTCCGTGAGCCCCGCGTGATCGCTCGCCGCTTTACGTGGTCGAGCTCGAGGTCGGTCAACTGCGGACGGTGCTCCTCGAGCGCCTTGGCGGCGTCGAGAAGGTCAGGCGGGATGTGCTCGTGCTTGCGCATCTGTGTCCTTCTACGCACGAGCGGCCGGTTTTCTTACTGACATGATCCGCGGATGCGCGAGGGCGACTTCGAACGCCTCTACGCGGAGCACGCCCAGCCGCTCTTCGGCTTCCTCGCCTACCGCACGGGGGATCGTGCGCTGGCCGAGGACCTGCTGGCCGACACGTTCGAGGCCGCCTACCGCGCGCGCCGTCGCTTTGACCGCCGCAAGGCCAGCGAGCGCACCTGGCTGTACGCGATCGCGCTCAA
>JACCQW010000350.1 GCA_013813955.1 Solirubrobacterales bacterium | reverse complement strand
CCACTACTCCGTGCGCGGGCTGGAGGGCAAGGAGGCGCCGGCCGACGGCGTCGTCACCGGGTTCGGCAAGGTCGACGGGCGACTCGTCGCGATCGCCGCCTACGACTTCACGGTCATGGCCGGCTCGATGGGCATGACGGGCGAGACGAAGGTCGCGCGCCTGCGCGAGCTGGCGCTGACCAAGCGCATGCCGTTCGTGTGGCTGCTCGACAGCGCCGGCGCCCGCATCCAGGAGGCCGTCGGCTCGCTGTTCGCCGGCTCGGGCCAGCTGTTCCGCGAGGAGGTGGTCGCGTCCGGGGTGATCCCGCAGGTCGCCGCCCTGATGGGCCCGTGCGCGGCCGGCACCGCCTACATCCCCGGCCTGGCCGACTTCGTGCCGATGGTCAAGGGCCGCGGCTCGATGGCGCTGGCCGGCCCGCACCTCGTGCGCGCGGCGGTGGGGGAGGACGTCACCCAGGAGGAGCTCGGCGGCTCGCGCGTGCACTGCCGGAGGTCCGGGGTCGGCGACCTCGAGGTGGCCGACGACCCCGAGTGCATCGCGCGCATCAAGGAGTACCTGTCGTACTTCCCGTCGCACTGCGAGCAGGCGCCCCCCGTCGCCGAGTGCGCCGACCCCGTCGATCGCATGGACGACGCGCTGCTCGACGTCCTGCCCGAGTCCAACCGCAAGCCCTATGACATGTACGAGGTCATCCGGCGGATCGTCGACGACGGCGAGTGGCTGGACCTCAAGCCGCAGTTCGCCAGGACGATCATCACCTGCCTGGCGCGGATGGGCGGACGGCCGGTGGGCATCGTGGCCAGCCAGCCCAAGCAGCTCGGCGGCATCCTCGACAACGACTCCGCCGACAAGGCCGCGCGCTTCGTGAACCTGTGCAACGCCTACGCCATCCCGCTGGTCTTCCTCGTGGACGTGCCCGGGTTCATGGTCGGCACGAAGGTCGAGGCGGCGGGGATCATCCGCCACGGCGCCAAGATGCTGCACGCCGTGGCCAACGCGACCGTGCCGAAGGTGACCGTCGTGATCCGCAAGGCCTACGGCGCGGGCTACTACGTCATGAACGGCCGCGCCTACGAGCCCGATCTGATCGTCGCCTGGCCCAGCGCGGAGATCAGCGTGATGGGCGCCGAGGGGGCGGTCGAGATCGTCTTTCGCAAGCAGGTCGAGGAGGCCGACGACCCGGTCGCCAAGAAGGCCGAGCTCATCGACGCCTACCGCAACCTCATCGATGTCTACGTCGCGGCGCGCAACGACATGATCGACGACGTGATCGACCCCCGCGAGACGCGCCCGACGGTCATCCGCGCGCTCGAGATGGCCGCGGGCAAGCGCGTCGAGCGGCCGTGGAAGCGCCACGGCGTCGTGCCGGTCTGAGGCTCAGGGGAGCGAGCGCTGGCGGCCTGCGGCCCGCGGGTCTAGGCTGCGTGGCGTCAACCCCGAGGAGGGATGCTCCATGAGCAAGCGTCTTCTGACCGCAGGTGCCACGGCGTGCGCCGTCGCTTTGGCCACCGGCGTGGCCTTCGCCCCCGCGCACGAGGGCCGGTCCGACGATCGTGGCCACCGTGGCGACGACCGTGAGCGCTCCGAGCGCGTGCTCCTCGGCGTGCTGAACGGGCGCAACGAGATCGGCCCGGACGGTCGCAAGGGGGCGGGCGACCCTGACGGCCAAGGCACCGCCTCGGCCGTGATCGACGGTGATCAGCTGTGCTTCGGCCTCACGGTCAAGAACCTGGGCGCCCCGGCGGCCGCGCACATCCACCGCGGGCGCAAGGACGTCAACGGGCCGGTCGTGATCACCCTGACAGCGCCGCAGGCGGGGGACCCCGGCGCCTCGAGCGGCTGCGTGGCGGTGGCCGGCGACCTGGCGCGCGACCTGCTGCGCCACCCCAACCGCTTCTACTGGAACGTGCACACCGCCGAGTTCCCCGGCGGGGCGATCCGCGACCAGGTGTTCGCCAAGCGCGGGTGACCGTTCGCGGCCCGAGGACCGCCCTAGTGGCGGTCCTCGAGGCCGACGGCGTCGCGCAGGCGCTGCGCGGCGTCCTCGAGGTCGGGGTCGTCGGCCGCCCGGGAGGACATGAGGGCGGCGAGGCCCTCGGCGAGGACGTTGAGCTTCTCCTGCGAGGACTCCTCCGCGCGCCGGCCGGCGTTCTCGATCAGGGCGAGCAGGATGAGCGTGACGACGCTGCCCACGGTGTGGATCGCGACCTGCCAGGCCTTGAGGTCCTGCCACAGCGGGAGGCTGGCCATCCAGACGATGATGATCGCCACGCAGATGGAGAAGAACGCCGCGCTGCTGAGGCGCTGGTGGGCGTGCTCGACGAAGCGGTCGAAGAGGGTCCGGTCGCTGCCGGATGACCGCGCGTCGGCGGCCGGTCGATGCTCGGTCATGGGGCAAGGCTACGGCGCGGGTCGGCTTGACCGGATGCGGGGCCGTCCGGCAGGGTGAGCAGTAGCACGTCCCGCTGCCAAGCCTGGAGCCCCCGTGAGCCTCGACCGTCCCGTCGTCATCACCTGCTCGATCTCCGGCTCGCTCGCCGACCGCACGCAGTGCCCGGCGATCCCGTACACGCCTGAGGAGTACGGCGCCGAGGCGCGCCGGATCGTCGACGAGGGCGGGGTCATGATCCACATCCACGCCCGCCGTCCCGACGGCACTCCGTCGTATGAGATCGAGGACTTCGGCGCGATCACCGAGGCCATCCGCGCCGAGGTCGACGACGTGATCATCAACTACTCCACGGGCGCGATCGGCGTCTCGCTGGAGAAGCGCATCGCCTACCTGCGCGCGCTGCAGCCCGACGTCGCGGCGCTGAACATGGGCTCGATGAACTACGCGAAGTACTCCGCGCGGCGCAAGGAGTTCGTCTTTCAGGCGGTCTTCGCCAACCCGTTCGACGAGATCATCGAGCTTCTGCAGGTGATGAACGAGCTGCACATCAAGCCCGAGCACGAGTGCTTCGACCTCGGCCACGTCGGCTCGCTGGCGCCGCTGGTGGACATGGGGGTGGCGCATACGCCGCTGCACGTCGACTTCGTCATGGGCGTCACCGGCGGGATCCCGCCCACCGCCCGCAACCTCGCGGCGATGGCCGACAACGTCCCCGAGGGCTCGCACTGGGGCGTGATCGGCATCTCCCGCGCGCAGTGGATGCTCGTCGCCGCGGCGCTGACGCTGGGCGGGTCGATCCGCGTCGGCCTGGAGGACAACCTCTACCTGCCCGACGGGACGATGGCGCGCTCCAACGGCGACCTGATCGCCAAGGCCCGCCAGATGGTCCAGGACGTCGGCCGCCGGCCGGCGAGCGTCGCGGAGGCCCGCGAGATCCTCGGCGCCCCGCGGCGCGACCTCACCCGCCGCGACGTGCTCAAGGGCGACGCCTGATGAGGCCGGGTGCCGGCCCGTCCGAGAGCGCCGGGCCGCGTGCCGCGGGGGGAGCCCCGTTGCCGCTCGAAGGCATCAGGGTCCTCGACCTGAGCCGCCTGCTGCCGGGCGGGTTCTGCTCGCTGCTGCTCGCGGACTACGGCGCCGACGTGCTCAAGGTCGAGGACACGGGCATGGGCGACTACGTGCGCTGGGCGCCCCCATACCACGAGGGCGTGGAGGAGAGCGCGAGGTCGGCGCTGTTCCTCGCGCTGAATCGCAACAAGACCTCGATGCGCATCAACCTCAAGGAGGAGCGCGGGCGCGAGGTGCTGCTGCGCCTCGTCCGCGAGCACGACGTGGTGCTCGAGTCCTTCCGGCCCGGGGTGCTTGACCGCCTGGGCGTCGGCTATGACGTCATGCGCGAGGTCAACCCGGCCATCGTCTACTGCGCGATCACCGGCTACGGCCAGGACGGGCCGCTGCGCGACCGCGCCGGGCACGACGTGAACTATCTCGGGCTGGTCGGCCTGCTCGGGCTGACCGGCGAGGCGGACGGCCCGCCGGTCCAGGCCGCCGGGCAGATCGCCGACCTCGGCGGCGGCGCGCTGATGGCCGCCTTCGGGATCCTCGCCGCGCTGCGCGAGCGCGACCGCAGCGGGGAGGGCCAGCTCGTGGACGTCTCGATGGCCGACGGCGCGCTGTCGTGGCTGGCCATGAACGCCGCGCGCTACCTGGCCGACGGCGAGGTGCCCGAACGCGGGGGGGAGAGCCTCGCGGGCGCGCTCGTCTGCTACCGCCCGTACCAGTGCGCCGACGGGTGGGTAACGCTCGGCGCGCTGGAGCCGAAGTTCTGGAAGGCGTGGTGCGAGGGCGTCGGCCGCGACGATCTGATCGAGCAGCAGCTCGCCGGCCCGGGCACGGACGCCCACGCCGAGGTCCAGGCGATCTTCCGCGGGCGCACGCGCGAGGAATGGGCGGCGTTCGCCGGCGAGCACGACTGCTGCCTGGAGCCCGTCCTGGACCTCGACGAGGCGCTGGGCTCCGACCTGGTCCGCGCCCGCGGGATGGTCGTAGAGCTCGACCAGCCCGGCGCCGAGGGCCCGGTGCGCCTCCTCGGCGCGCCGGTGAAGCTCTCGCGCACGCCGGCGGACACGGACCGGCTGCCCGGGCCGGGGCTGGGCGAGCACACCGAGGCGGTGCTGCGCGACGCAGGCTATGACGAGGGGCAGATCGCCGACCTGCTGCAGTCCGGCGCGGTGGGCGCCAGGCCATCCGGCGCCCGCGGCTCGTTTCTCTCGTGAGCCGCGACGGCCTGCTCAAGATGAGCGAGCTGGCCGAGCGCTCCGGGGTGAGCGTTGGGACGATCAAGCACTACCTGCGCGAAGGGCTGCTCGGGGGCGGCGAGGGGATCGTGCGCACCTCGCGGAACATGGCCTACTACCCACCCGAGTTCGTCGAGCGCATCCAGCTCATCAAGCGCCTGCAGGAGCAGCGCTTCATGCCGCTGAGGCTCATCAAGGGCGTGATGGCGTCCGACCCCGATCGCGCGCGGGCGCTCGTCGAGCTCGAGGACCACATCCTGGAGCGCGCGGTCGCCGCGCAGGAGAGTGACCGGATCAGCGGGGCGCAGGTGCGCGGCCGCTACGATCTGCCCCAGAACGTGCTCGACCGCCTCGCCGAGCTGCAGGTGCTCTCCCCGACCACCAGCGGCTATGACCCCGACGACATCGCGATCATCGAGGCGATCAGCCGCTTCCGCGCCGGTGGCTACGACGAGGCGCTCGGCTTCACGGTCTACGACACGCTGCGTTACCGCGAGGCGCTCGGACCGCTGGTGCGCGAGGAGGTCCGCGCGCTGCTGGACCGCCTGGCCGGGGAGGTCGAGCCCGAGCGCGCGGTGCAGATCATCGCGTCGGGCGCCGCGCCGCTGCGCGAGCTCATCGGCGCCATGCACTCGAAGATGCTGCTCTGCGAGCTGCGCCGCCAGCGCGGCGCGACCAGCGCCTAGGCTACGGCGATGGAGATCGCGATCCCGCTGTATGACCGCTTCACCGCCCTGGACGCCATCGGCCCCTACGAGGTGCTGGGCCGCCTGCCCGGAGCGCAGGTGCGCTTCATCGCCCACGAGGCCGGCCCCGTGACCACCGACACGCGGATGCTCACGCTCGTGGCCGAGGCGCGCCTGGAGGACGTGGCCGCGCCGGACGTCCTGCTCGTGCCCGGCGGCGGGGGGGCTCGCGCGCTGCTCGAGGACGAGCGCATGCTGGCCTGGATCCGCGGCGCGCACGAGACTTCGACATGGACCACCTCGGTGTGCACGGGCTCGCTGCTGCTCGCCGCGGCCGGGGTCCTCGACGGCCTGGAGGCCACGACGCACTGGGCCGCCCGCGACCAGCTGGAGAGCCTCGGCGCACGGCCCGCCGCACGCCGCGTGGTGCGCCAGGACAAGGTCGTGACCGCGGCAGGTGTCTCCGCGGGCATCGACATGGCGCTCACGCTCGCGGGGCTCATCGCCGGGGAGGATCTCGCGCGGGCGATCCAGCTCGGCATCGAGTACGACCCGCAACCGCCGTTCGGAGCCGGTTCGCCCGAGGGGGCGGGGCCCGACCTCGTCGCGCTGGTACGCCAGGGGATCGACGCCGCGGAGCGCGAGCGGGCCTAGATCGTCGCGGCCGGCGCGTCGTCGCGGCGGCGCTCGCGCACGAAGTACAGCTGCTCGAAGCCCCACGCGTGCCGTCGGCCCGCGGGGATGAAGCCGAGCTTGGCGAGCACGTGGCGCGAGCCGGTGTTCTCCTCGCGGGTCACGGCCACTACCCGGTCGACGCCGAGCGGGCCGAAGGCCTCCGCCAGCAGCGCCCGGCCCGCCTCGGTCGCGTAGCCGCGGCCCCAGAAGGCCGGGCCCAGCGCGTACCCGAGCTCGACGTCCGGCCCCCCGCCGGCGAACGGGTACAGCCCTGCCTCACCCGCGATCAGCCCGGTCTCGCGCTCGATGACCGGCGCGAACGAGTAGCCCTCGCGCCGCAGTTGGGCGATGTAGCGCTCGACGGCGGCGCGGGCGCCGTGGACGTCCAGCGGCCCGCCGAGCAGGCGCATCGCCGCGGGGTCGCCGTAGAGCACGGTGTGGATCTGCGCGACGTCGTCGGGGTCGTAGGGACGCAGCGCAAGGCGCTCGGTGAGGATCGGCAACGGCATGCGTGCCGGCCCCACCGAGCGCGTGTTCGCGTCAGCTGCCGCTGGCTTCCGTGCGCGAGGCCGAGGCGATCTTCGTGGCGATGATCGACGTGTCGGAGGTGCGCCACGGCGCGCCCGCGTCACACAGCAGGTCGAACGTCGTCGAGCCGCCGACCGTGCGCGTCAGCTGCATGTACAGCGTGCTGGGCGACGGGCGGTTGCGGATGACGATCGGCGCGGTGCTCTCGTCGACGTCGGGCGCGGTGTCGAGCTTGCAGTGCCCGCCGATCGAGGCGGGCGCGTCGGCCAGCGTCTCGAACAGGTTCGTGTCCCCGCCGATCGCCGTCATGACCGTCTTGGCGCTCACCTGGTAGACGCCGGCCGGGACCGTCAGCGAGGCGACCTTGACCACGACGTTGGCCGGCTGGTTCTCGGGGCCGGCCTTGCGGAAGGCCTCCATGGCCACGACCCCGCCCACGGCGCCGCCCGACCCGCTGCGCCTGATGATGCGCTGCGTGCCGGCGGAGAGCTTGCTGAGGGTGAGGGCGCCCTTCTTGACGTCCTTGCCGGTCACCGAGCCGTCGCGGATCTTGGCTCCGGTGACGACGCCGTTCTTGATCTGGTTGCTCTTCGTGATGCGCTGCACCTGCGCGTAGCCGGTGCCTCCGAGCGCCACGACGAGCGCGATGGTCGCGACGACGAGCGCCGGGCTGGGCCGTCCTAGCTTCATGCGATTTCCCCCTACGGTTAGAAGTTCTTGTCGGAACACCTATCACCACCGAGCGATGTGGCGCTCCATCACACCGAATCCGTCCGTGAAGGGTCCCACGCCGGGCAGCGTCCCGTCGAAGGTGCCGAACGGCTGGCGGTAGTCGCTGCGCAGGCCGGGCAGGCGGTCGTGGCGCTCGCGGACCGCCTCGGACGTGAAGCGCAGCGCCCCGCCCTCCGCGAACGCGACCGACGACAGGTCCTCCGCGAAGGTGACAGGGGCGACCTCGTGGCCGCGGTCGCCGCACCACACGGAGCGCTCGCTGGCCACCGGGCCGTCGTTCAGGCCGGTGACGAGGTTCCAGCCGACGGGGACGCCGCCGGCCGCGCGCCCGACGCCCGCCGACCACGACCAGGCGGTCTCGCGCGCGTGATAACCGGCGGTGTCGTCGACCACGGCGAGGCCGTCGACCTCGATGGTCCCGCCGGCGGCGGTGGTCACCCGGGCGCGAGCGGGGCGGCCGGCTTGCTTGCGCGTCCACACGTACTGCGCTCCGTGCGGGTTCAGCGACTCGACCGCGCCGCCCTCCTGGACGGTCACCTCGATGCGCACGTCGCCGTCGATCACCGCCAGGCCGCCGCCGTCGGAGAAGCGCACCCGCCCGCGCCCCATCCGCGTGCGCTCGGCCAGGACGCCGCGCTCGCGGTCCCACACCGCCCACCACGACGTCGCTCCCGGGCCGATCCGCGCCGACCCCGCGCACAGCATGAGGCGCTCGGCGAAGACCGCGACGTAGCGCCAGCGCTTGAGCGGGCGCCCGCCCCGCAGAAGGCGCAGGCGCGCCGGCGGGACGGGAACCGGGAGGGGGCGGGACCCGCTTGCGGAGTCCCAGCGCAGCGGGGCCACCGGCGGGCGATCCGAGCCGCGCATGGAGGTAGCATCCCGACGGTTGACTGATCAGTCAATCTCGGAAGGGAAGCATGCGCGCCGCCGCCGTCCAGCTGAACGCCACCGCCGACACCGACCGCAACCTCGAGCGCGCCGACCGCTTCACGCGCGCTGCCGCCGCCGACGGGGCGCAGCTCGTCGTGCTGCCGGAGAAGTGGAGCGTGCTCGGCTCGGGCGACGCGCTGCGCGCGGGGGCCCAGACGCTCGACGGCCCGGCGATCAGCTGGGCGCGGGCGGCCGCGCGCGAGCTGGGCATCGACCTCGTCGCGGGCTCGATCGCCGAGCGCAGCGAGGACACCGAGCGCCTGCGCAACGCGTCCGTGCACGTCGGACCCGACGGCGAGCTGCGCGCGGTCTACCGCAAAGTGCACATGTTCGACGTCGTCGTGGACGGGACCCGCTACCGCGAGTCCGACCATGAGCAGCCGGGCGACGAGCTGGTCCTCTCCGAGACCGCCGGCGGCGTCGAGCTGGGGCTGACCGTCTGCTACGACCTGCGCTTCCCCGAGCTGTACCGGATCCTCGCCGTCCGCGGCGCGCGCGTGTTCACGGTCCCCTCGGCGTTCACCGTGCCCACCACCCGCGACCACTGGGAGGTGCTCCTGCGCGCCCGCGCGATAGAGGACGGGTGCTTCGTCGTCGCCGCCAACCAGATCGGCGAGCACGGGCGGTCGGGATCGGTGTCCCACCGGTCCGGCGGCCGGTCGATGATCGTCGACCCCTGGGGCATCGTGCTCGCCGTCGCCGCCGATCGTGAGGGCCACATCGTGGCCGACCTCGACCTCGACGCCCAGGCGCGCGTGCGCCGCGACCTGCCCTCGCTGGCCAACCGCCGTCCGGAGGCCTACGTCTGGCCGCAGGAGACGCGCGTCTGATGGCCACCGCGCGCACCGGCAGCGGCGTCGACAAGCGCCGCGTCATCCTCGACGCCGCCGTGGTCGTCTTCGCGCGGCGCGGCTTCCATGCGTGCCGCGTGTCGGACATCGCCGACGAGGCCCAGGTCGCCTACGGGCTCGTGTACCACTACTTCCGCTCCAAGGAGGAGGTGCTCGACACCCTCTTCCTCGAGCGCTGGAACGTGCTGCTGGAGGTCATCTCCGAGATCGACGGCCGCGACCTGCCGCCGCGCGAGAAGCTCTACGCGATCGGCGGGTTCATCATGGACTCCTACCGCCACGACCCCGACCTGATGAAGGTGATCATCGTCGAGGTCACCCGGGCGGCGAACACCTTCGGGCGCACCCACCTCGGCAAGATCCGCGAGGCCTACGCGCTGATCGCCGAGATCGTGGCCAAGGCGCAGGCCGAGGGCTCCTTCAAGCGCAAGGTGACGCCGCAGTTCGCCGCGCTGGCGTTCTACGGGGCCATCGAGCAGGTGCTGACCGGCTGGATCTTCGACCAGCAGCCCCGGGCGGAGGCCGAGGTCGAGCAGGCCAAGCAGTTCGTCGTGGAGACGATCTGCGGCGGCCTGGACGCGGCGCCCGCATCCGCGGCGACGGTCTGAGAGGATGCGCGCGTGAGCGACAACGACATGGTCAAGCGACTCGTATGGTCCGGCCTGCTCGCGGGGCTCGGCGCGGTGGCGTCGATCGCCACCACGCGAGCCGCCGCGATGATCTGGCGCCGGATGTACGGCGAGGATCCCCCCGAATGAAGTTCCGCCGCCGCAAGGAGGACGAGCCACCGGCCGTCGCCTGGCCGATGCCCTCCCCGCCGCCCGAGCCCGTCGACCGGCCTGTCCAGCGGCCCGCCGAACCGGCCCCCGAACCGGCCACAGAGGTCCGTCCGGGTGAGGTCCCCGTCATCTCCGTCGCCGGGCCGGCGCCGCCCATCGAGGCGCCGGTCGAGGGCTCGGCCGTCGAGCTGCCCGACGAGCCGGAGAGCAGCTGGGTGCCCGCCTCCGCCGCGCCGCCCCCCGAGCCCGCGCCGCCTCTCGAGCCCCTCGCGC
>JACCQW010000163.1 GCA_013813955.1 Solirubrobacterales bacterium | reverse complement strand
GCTCGAGCGCCTGCGCTCGCGCGCGGGGGAGGCTTTCTTGTCGGCGGTGCGCGTGACCGCGGTGTTCACACCGGGCTGGTTGGGGCCGAGCGCCGAGGAGCAGGCCTCCGTGCGCTCCGGGTCCGCGCGCGCGGTCTCGGCGTTGGTGTACTGCGCGCACTGGTTGATCAGGGCATTCAGCTTGAGGATGTAGCCCTTGGAGTCGAAGATGTTGATCGCCTGCGACTGCACGAAGAAGTACTGCAGCAGCGCTTCCAGACCGGTGAAGCCCTCGCCTCCGGGGCTGAGCTTGTTGGGCTCCACGGCGCGGCCGCGGTCGTCGAGATCCTCCAGCACGAAGCGCAGGTTGCGCATCGGCTCCGTGCTGCGCGAGCCCAGCGTGCGCAGCTGCTTGACCGTCGAGCGCGCCTCGCGCGCCGCGCGGACGCCGGTCCTGGAGGCCCTGCCGAGCGAGCGGACCGCCGGCCGGGCCGCCTCCGAGAAGGGGCCGAGGCGCCGGAACAGCGTGGTCAGCTGCGGGGCGGCGGCGCGCAGATCGGCCAGCGCGGGCGTCTGGCGCTCGGCGGCGGTGCCCAGTTCGCGCAGCGTCGGGCGCAGCTCGCGCAGGAACGCGGGCAGCTTGCGCACGGTCTCCGCGAGCGCGCCGCGCCGCGAGGCCGAGGCCGAGGCCGTGTCGCGCGCCTCGGACACGAAGCGCGCGACGTCGTTGCGGTTGCCCGCCAGGTCGACGAGCACGCGGTCGCCCTCGCGCGTGAGCGAGTTCAGCGTCTCGCTGTTGTCGCCGAGGATCTTGAGGACCTTGTCGGTCTCGCGCAGAGCGGGGATCGCGCGCCGGATGGTGGCCTGCACGTCCTCCCCGCGTCCTCCCAGGCCGGCGCCGAGCTCGGCGAGGATCAGGCCGAGACGCTCACGCGCGGGACGGCGCAGGACGTTCTGGACGAGGTCGGGCGGGATCGTGCCGCCGGTCTGGTCGACCGGGATCGTCCCCGGGGCGGGCTGTGAGGACGTGCCCGGGTCGCAGTTGAGGAAGTACTCGCCGATCAGCGACTGCGGCTGCACCTCGCAGAACACGTCCTTGCGAAAGCCCGCGAAGCTCTCGAGCTCGACCTTGGCGGTCACGAGGGCGCGCGCGGTCTCGCGCTGCACGTCGAGCTTCTCGATCGACCCCACCCGGACGCCGGCGGACTTGAGGTCGGCGCCCTCGGTCAACCCGAACGAGTTGTCGAGCACGATCCTGTAGCGCGTCGTGTCCTCCGAGGAGCCCGCGCCGGCGACGAAGACCGCACCGCCGGCGGCGAGCACCAGGACCGCGATGAGCATCAGGCGCGTCATGGGCCGATCGGGACCTGAGAGAGGTCGCAGTTGAAGTCGGGCGTCGGCTTGTAGGCGGCGCCGCGCTCGATCGCGCCGGGACAGCGGTTGTTGCGCCCGGTCTGCACCTCCGCGGAGAGCAGCTCGTCGCGCAGCTCGTTGGGCACGGGCAGCAGGTTGCTCGTCGGGCCGAACGTGAATCCGTTGAACTGCAGGCCCGCCCGCGAGAAGCCGCCCAGCGCGTCGTAGGCGCCCGTGGTGGAGAAGTCGTCGAACCAGCCGATGAGCTCCGGTGCGTAGGACCGGTTGAAGGCGAGCTGCGGGGTCGCGCCCTTCAGCGCCTTCTGGCTGGCCGGGAAGGCGCCCGGGCGCTGCGCGCCGTTGCGCTCGGCCGTGCGGTTGGCGATCCGGTCGACGGCGGGCTGGCGGCGCAGCAGCTCGACGAGGTCGTTGTCGGCGCCGCGACGCCGGATCGCGTCTGACAGGTCGGCCACCGCGGGCGCGGCGTCACGCGCGAACGGCCGCAGCTCGTCGAAGAGCGGGCCCAGCTTGTCGCGGACGATCGGCTTGGCGTCTGCCACGAGCGGGTCGAGGTCGTCCAGCGAGGCGCGCAGGTTGACGAACGTGGTGTTCGCACGGCGCATGAAGGTCGGCAGCAGGCCGACCGCCTCGCCGAGGCGACCGCGCCGGTCGGCCAGGGCGTCGGTCGTCGTCGCGAGGTTCTGCACGAGGCCGGCGAGCGCGTCGTCGTCGTCGGAGACGTCGGTCACCAGCTTGGCGGTCTCGTCGATGAAGCGCTGGAAGTCGCCGGTGTTGCGGTTCAGCTCGGCGAAGAGGCGGCTGCTGGAGGACAGCGACGGATTCAGATAGCGCAGCGCGGCGTTGGCCTCGTCCTCGCGCCCGGCCTGGAAGTCGCGGAACAGATCGACCGTCTTCGAGACGGCCGCCCGGGCTACGGGATCGAAGATGTTGAAGATCTGATCGAGGTCGACGGCGGACTGCGTGCGATCGGTGGGGACCGTCCCGCCCTCGGGGATCTCCTTGCCGCGCGCGCCGCCGAGCTGCAGGTCGACGTAGCGGTTGGCCACACCCGAGAGCGAGGTCTGGCGGATGATCGCCCGGGTGCCCGTGCGCAGCGGGGTGAAGCCCTTCTCGGTGATCGACATCTCGATCTCCGCCTGGCCGTCGTCGGTCAGCTCGATGCTGTCCACCGTGCCGATCGCCTCGCCGGAGACCTTGACCTCGTTGCCCTTGACGAGCTGGCTGGCGGAGACGAACTGGGCCTTGACGCGGTAGGCGTCGCCACCCGTCAGGAGGACCACGACGACGACGACGGCGACGGCGAGCAGCGCCGCGCCCGCGGCGATCCTCACGACCGTCGGACTGCCTCTTCTGCGGGCCACTAGAGCACCAATGTAGCCCCGTGTCGGCGCAGCCAGCGGCGGGGCTCCTGGAAGTCGGGACAGTGGCGGTCGACGAGCTCCCAGAATCGGGTCGAGTGATCCATCACGCGCAGGTGGCAGGCCTCGTGCCAGACCACGTAATCGAGGACCGGCTCGGGGGCCAGCAGCAGACGCCAGTTGAAGCTCATCGCCCCCATCGTCGAGCACGAGCCCCATCGGGTGCGCTGGTTGCGGATGGTCAGCCTGCAGTAGCTCGTGCGCAGCGCGGCGACCGCGCGGTCCAGGCGCGGGGCGATCTCCGCCCGCGCGGCGCGGCGATACCAGCGCTCCAGCGCGCCCTGCGGGTCCACGGCCGGTACGAGCAGCGCGTTCCCGCGACGGTGCACCCGCATGCGCTCAGGCTCGTGGCGCAGCTGCAGGTCGACGCCCAGGTAGGGGACCGTGCCGGCGCGGGCGGCCAGGTGCTCGCGCACGGCGTGCGCCTCGGCCAGCCGCCGCTCGATCCAGGGGCGCAGCTCGGTGACCGCATCGCCCGCCGCACGCTCGGGGCTACGGCGCGGCAGGACGACCTCCACTCCCGCCTGGGCATCGACGGACACGCGCACGCGCTGGGCGCGATCCGAGCGGCGGACGCGGTATTCGATCGGGTCGGTCAAGGGGGTGGGACCGTTCAGACGAGCCTATGGGTTCTACAGCACGGGGCCGCCGGGCATCTAGTACCGAACGCCACGATCGCGTTCGGTCGCCGGACTCCGGGACGCGGGCGGCGATAATGGGCGCGATGGCGCGATCGATCGTGAAGCTGCCGCCCGGCATCCGCCCGCCGTTTCAGGTCTATGTCAACGGCGTGCACCAGGACGCGGGCGAGGACTACTCGGTGCGCAGCGGCGACCTCGTCTTCGAGCGCGAGCTGCGCAAGGAGGGCAAGCTCGGGTTCTGGCGCTGGTTCCTGGGTGCGTGGGGCGTGGGGACATACCGCCAGAACGACTCAGTCGACGTGCGCTACGAGCGCGAGGGGCGGCCGATGCTCGCCGAGGGTCTCGACATCGAGCCGGGGTAGGCACGCGGCATGCCCCTCCTCCTCGCGGTGGCCGTCGGGCTCGTGCTGGCCGACTCGTCGGTGGTCACGCTGGCGCTGCCGGAGATCCTGCGGGAGTTCGATGCCGGCGTCGGCACCGTCGCCTGGGTGCTCATCGCGTTCAACCTCGCGCTGGCGCTCGCCGCCGTGCCCGGGGCGCGGGTGGCGCGCGGGCGGGCGCGGCCGGCGTACGGCGTCGGCATCCTGGCTTTCGCGGCCGCGTCCGCGCTGTGCGCGTCGGCGCCTTCGCTCGGCGTGCTGATCGCGGGCCGTGTCGGCCAGGGCGTCGCCGGCGCCGTGGTCGTGGCCGCCGCGCTGGAACTGCTCGT
>JACCQW010000341.1 GCA_013813955.1 Solirubrobacterales bacterium | reverse complement strand
CCGCCACCCCGCTGGAGTTCGTACTCGCGGCCGCGTCGCCGCCCGCGACGGTGGCGCCGGCCACCGGCGACGGCGTCCCGTCGCCTGCGTACTCGACCACCGTCACGTTGAACGGCACGCCGGGGCGCACCGTCGCCGGCACGGACAGCCCCAGCGGCAGGACCGGCGGGTTCTGACACGCGAAGTCCGGCGCCGGGCCGACCTCGCAGCGGGCGACGAACAGCAGGACGTCGTCGCCCTCCTGCAGCTCGACGCCGCAGACGCCCACCGACTGCGCGCGGTTGTTGACGCGCAGCTCGAAGAAGTCGGGCTCGGGGAACGCGTGGCTCTCGCCCTTGATGCGCTCGACGGAGTAGCCCAGGCCGTCGAACCACTGGCCGCCCCAGTCCCCGGCGGTGGCGATCTCCAGCGCGCCGGCGGCACTCGTGCCGGTGCAGTCGTGGCCGGCCTGGCCGTCCTTGTTGACGGTGCGGGTGTCCGTGCGCAGCACGGTGCGCGGTACGAGCGTCGTGCTCGTCCCCTCCGCGCGCAGCTTGACGTTGGCCGGCGCCGCCTGGGCGGGCGCGGCGAGGACGAGCAGGAGACCTCCGGTGAGGAGGGCCAGACGACGTGATGGCAACAGAGCCACCCCTTTCCACGAGGGCGTATGGGCTGTGTTGGCCGGAGGCAGGTCTCCTGGCTCCCGGGCCTTCCGTGTCGCGCCTTCCCGGGCCTCGCGAGCTCCCAGTGGCTGCGCTCCTCGGAGCGCGTGCGAACGGCTTCCCCCGGTCACAGTGGCGGGTCCGCGCCGGATTCGCACCGGCTTCCCTTCACCACCGACCAATGAACGGCGCCAGTGTACCGTGGACTCCATGACGGTGAACCTGACGCGCATCTACACCAGGCTCGGCGACGGCGGCGAGACGCACCTCGGCGACATGAGCCGCGTCCCCAAGACGCACCCGCGCATCGAGGCCTACGGCGACGTCGACGAGCTCAACGCGCAGATCGGCGTGACGCTGGCCGTCGAAGGGCTGCCCGCGCGCCACGCGGAGTGGCTGCGCCGCGTGCAGAACGACCTCTTCGACGTCGGGGCCGACCTATCGGTGCCCCCGGGCGGCGAGCGCGAGCGCCTGCGCCTGAGGGCCGAGCAGGTGACGTGGCTCGAGGAGGCCTGCGACGAGGCCAACGCCACGCTCGAGCCGCTGAAGAGCTTCGTCCTGCCCGGCGGGACGGCGGCCGCCGCGCAGCTTCACGTCTGCCGGACCGTGTGCAGGCGCGCCGAGCGGCGGGCGCTGCTCGTGCAGGACGGGGGCCCCGAGGTGGTGCGCTACCTCAACCGGCTATCGGACCTGCTCTTCATCCTCAGCCGCGCGGCCAACGCCGGCGAGGAGCCGCTGTGGGAGCCCGGCCGGTACGCGTAGCCGCGGCGCACGCCCGGCCTCCGCGGATCCCTCTCGCTCAGGCGCGCCCCGCGCGCCCGTGCGCCCCGTGCGCCGCTACCGCGTCCCGCGGCTGGACTGCCGGGCGATGTCGCGGCCGAGCGTGTTGGGGATGTCCGCTCCGGGTGCGTCCCCGTAGGGCTTGCGGTACGGCCGGTGGTTGATGCCGCTGCCCGCCCGCGTGTAATAGCCCTGCACGATGGCGAAGAACATGAAGACGATGAACCCGAGGAAGATCCAGCTTCCCCCGGCGAAGATGTATGCGGTGGTCATGGTTGTGCAGCATCGCTGCTGCGCTGCACGCGCATTGTGAGCATCCGCACTCAACCGTCCGCGCGGCGGGAGCCCAAGGCTGTGCTCAGCCGAGCTTCTCCCGCTTGCGCTGCTCGGCCCTGCGCTCCTTCTCGGCCTTGACGTAGGCCGCGTCGCGCTTCTCCTTGGCCGCCTTGTGAGCCGCCTCGTTGCGCTGGGCGACGTCCTGGATGGCGGCCTTGTGCGCGGCCTTGACGGGACCTGATGCGTCATCGACGCTCATAGCTCGTGCCTCTCGGTCGTGCCCACCGGAAGGCGGGCACCTCCCCCAAGGCTAGCCGTAGGCGAGCGCAGGGTAGGATGTGTGGTCCGGGCGTTCCACTGAAGGGGTCGCTTTGACCCGCACCGAAGTCACGCAGGAGCCTGTCCCGACGGAGGACGCAGCGGTGAGCGCGGCGGACCGCGACGAGAGCATCCGCGTCCTGCTCACGCGCCTGGCCCGGCCCCACCGGTCCGGAGGACGGGTGGTCGAGCGAGCGACTCTGCTGGCCGAGGGCGCGGACTTCGCAGCCGTCATGACCTGGATCGAGGCGCATGGCGGCGAGCCGGAGGCACCGGCGGCGGCGCGCTCCCACCTGGGGCTGCACGGCGAGCGGCTCGACGCCGCCGCCACCGAGCCCACGCCGCTGCGCTTCATCCTGCCCGCCGCCGCCCTGGGCTGAGCAATTTGAGCAATCGCGTCGAGGTCACGACGATTGAAGGCTCGATGGATAGGCGGATGTGTGGCAGATCCGACCCCGGCGGGAGCCGCCAGGCCAACCCGCCAACCTCGGGCTCACGGTGGCGTTTCACATGAACACGAACACCGAACCGTGGAGAGTCCCGCATGCGCATCAAGCACCTCATTGCCGGCGTAGCCGTCGCACTTGCGATCGTGCCCGCCGCGGCGGCCCAGAACCAGGGCAACAACCCGGGTAATCCGAACAACCCGCAGAACCCCGGCACCCCGCCCAACTCCACTGGTGCGGTGACTCTGGACGCCAAGCCGGCGATCGTCGTCTTCTCGAGCCCCATCACGCTGAGCGGCCGCCTGAGCGGCACCCGCAACGACGCGGGCGTGACCGTCCGCCTCGAGCAGGACACCACGCGCCCCTACGGCGACGGCTACCGCCCGGCCGGCGTCACCGCCACGACGGCCAACAACGGCAGGTACTCGATCACGCGCACGCCGCTGCAGAACACCCAGTACCGCGTCGTCGCCCAGGCCTCCCCGCCGGTCACCAGCCCGGCGAAGCTCGTCCTCGTGCGCACCCGGGTCGGTTTCAAGCTCTCCGACAGCACCCCGGCTCGCGGGAGCCTCGTCCGCATCTCGGGCTCGGTCTTCCCCGCCCATGACGGACGCTCCGTGCTCATCCAGAAGCGCTCGCCCAGCGGCCGGTTCGTCACCGTGGCCCGCACCACGCTGCGCGACGCCGGCGATGCGCGATCGAGCTACAGCCGCCGCGTGCGCGTACGCCGCGACGGGGTATACCGCGTGAAGCTCCCCAGCGACAGCGACCACGTCAACGGCTTCAGCCGCCTGCGAACGATCAACGTCGGCGGCTGAGCCGCGGCGCAGATACACAACCGACTCCCGACGACAAGGAGACTGCTCTCGTGATTGCCGATGCGGGCCCCCCGCTCATCCTGATGGCCATCGGTCTCGTCCTGTGGCTCGCCGTCACCGCCACCCTGGCGGGCGTCTCCATCCAGACGATCGGCCTGATCGTCTTTCTCGCCGGAGCCGTCTGGCTTGCGGTCGAGTTGGTGCAGGCGCGCTCGGGCGCCCGCCGCACCGTCGTCGAGGAGCCGGTCGTCCGCCGGGACCGCAGGCTGTAGCCGGGAAATCCAGAATCCGGCCGGGCATGCCTCGTGGGTCAAGGCCGACCGCCTGCACCCGCTCATCCCGCGCGAGACGCAGCGCTCGCGCAAGCTCTACCGCAGCCGCGGCGCTGTCGAGCGCGAGTTCGGCCGCTTGAAGCACGAGTGGGCGCTGCGCCCCTCCGCGTCCGCGAGGGTTGGATCGGGTTCGGCTTCATGCCGACCTGACCATCCTCGCCAAGTTGTCTTGCGCGCTTGCCCGAGCGCGAGCCGTTGCACTCGCCGCCTAGACTGGCGGTGTGCGGGGCGCACACCGATCTATTGCCAGGACAATCCGCACTGTCAAGCTGCTCGCCCGCGACGGTCGCATCCCAAAGCCACTTCGATGGCTCGCAGCGTTCGGCCTCCTGCCGATTCCGGGGCCGTTTGATGAGGCCGTCCTGCTGTTCGTAGCCATCCCGCTGGTCACCTTCTACCGAGAGCCGATGCGTGACGCTTGGCGACGGGCTGGCCGCCCCGAGTTTCGCTAGCCGTTTCGCTAGCCCCTCCTGGTACAAGCTCGGATCTCTACTCCCGCGACGTCCACGGCATCGAGCTCGAGACGGGCTTCCCGCCACCCGAGCAGGTACTCGACTTCCGGAGCTGAGCGAGGCCAGCACTCTCCATCAACCGCCTACCTGCCGATCCAGACCGCCGGGACGACCACGCTGCGCGACGACCACCCGTCAGCTGGCCGTTCGACGCCAATCCGACCAGGCACACACATCACCAACGCAATCAGGGAGACCTGATGAGCACATCGACACCCACTACGACCGCCGGCCGTGCGGCCCGCCCGTCCCGGCCCGGCGCGCGTGGCGCTGCTCGCAGTGGCTACGCTGGCCGCGCCGCGGTCGCGCTGCTGGCGTTATAGGCTGGTGCGCGGTGTGTGCTTGAGTTGCGTGCGATGAGCGAACCGAGCGGCGGGCGCACATTGCGGGAGGATCGGCCGGCCGGAGGCGAGCCGTTGCGTGGCGTGATTCCGGATGCGCGGTTCGCGGGCCTTCCGGGCGTCGAGCGCGTCCGCGCGTGGTCGCGCGGGATCGTGCCGCTTCCGCCGTTGTGCCACCTCCTCGGCCTGCGCGTGACCCAGGTGGAGCCCGCCGCGGTGGCCGTCGAGTTGCCGGCGAGCCCTTGGCTGGTCAACGCCGTCGGCATTCTCGTGAGCCTCGAGCTACTCGCGTCCGCCGCCGGCGAGCTGGCCGGCCTGACCGTCGTCGGCGCCGGCAGCCGCGCGCGGTTGGTCGCCCTGAACACGCAGGCAATGAGAATGGCGCGCATCGGCGACGGGCCGTTCACGGCCCGCGGCAGCGTCGTCCA
>JACCQW010000322.1 GCA_013813955.1 Solirubrobacterales bacterium | reverse complement strand
GTCGTGGAGGCCGGGGCCGGCGAGCCCGCCGAGGCCGGCGAGCCCGCCGCGGCTGACGAGGCCCCGGAGCAGGACGGCGCCGCCGGTGGTGAGGCCGAGGAGGCCCCAGCCGGCGACAAGGCGTGAGCTCGGAGCGCGCCAGCGGCGGCAACTCGCTCGTCGAGCTCGTCGTGATCGTGGCCGTCGCCCTCGGCCTGGCCCTGGGCATCCAGGCGTTCCTCGTCAAGCCGTACCGGATCCCGTCGGAGTCCATGGTCCCGACGCTCACCGTCGGCCAGCGCGTGCTCGTCAACCGCGTCGGCAACAACTTCGGCGAGCCGGAGATCGGTCAGGTCACCGTGTTCCACCCGCCGACGGGGTCGGAGACCAATCAGTGCGGCAGGCCGCAGAAGGACGCGCCGTGCGCGGTCCCCACCGACGACAAGGCCGATGTGAACTTCATCAAGCGCGTCGTCGCCGGGCCCGGCGACAAGCTGCGTATCCGTGACGGACACGTGATCCTCAACGGCAAGCGCCAGCCCGAGCCGTTCATCCGCCCGTGCGGCGGCGGCGAGGAGTGCACCTTCCCCAAGGCGATCACGATCCCGCCGGACCACTACTTCATGATGGGCGACAACCGTGGATCCTCGGACGACAGCCGCTTCTGGGGCCCCGTCCCCCGCGACTGGATCATCGGCGGCGCCTTCGCCACCTACTGGCCGCCGAAGCGCGTCGGGCTCCTGTAGCGCCATACCGGGCGCCCGTTCCGAGAGCCGACGACGGTTCCGCCCGATCATCCCTTCATGATGGGCGACGACCGTGCAGCCTCCACCGACAGCCGCTGCTGGGGACCGCTTCGCGAAGGCATCGCCGGAGCGGTCCTCCCCCGACTCTGGCCCCTCCCTCCCGCCGGCCGCCGGCACGCCGCCGACCGGCGCCGCGACGGGCGCAGGCGAGCGAGCTCGGAGCAGGCGGGCCGCGCGCAAGCGCTCCAGCGGCCGTAGGCTCTTCGCCCACGATCGCCGGCTCGGGGTGCGCTGGGTGGCGGGAGCCGACGAGGCCGGGCGCGGCTGCCTAGCCGGTCCGCTCGTCGCGGCGGCCGTCCTGTTCGACGTCGAGTCGCTGACGACGCGCGAGCTGCGCGCGCTCAGCCGCCTGAACGACTCCAAGCAGCACACGCCGGAGGTGCGCGAGGAGCTGCTGCCGATCGTGCTGCGGACCGCCACGAAGGTCAGCGTCGTCTCGCGCTGCGCGCGGGGGATCGACGAGCGCGGGCTGCACAAGACCAATCTCGCCGCCCTGCGCGACGCGCTGCTGGCCGTGGCGCGGCCGGGTTGTTTGTGCCTGTCTGACGGCTTCGCGCTCGGCGACCTCGGCCATGAAGTGCGCGCGGTCGTCAACGGCGACGCCACGTCGGCCGCGATCGCGGCGGCGTCCATCGTCGCCAAGGTCACGCGCGACCGCTACATGCACCGTGCCGACGCCGAGCACCCGGGCTGGGACTTCGCCGCCCACGTCGGCTACTCGACCCCCGAGCACCGCGAGGCGATCCAGCGCCTCGGCGTCTCCCCGCTGCACCGCATGAGCTTTCAGTCGACGGCGTACCAGCAGCTGGCGCTGTAGGTCAGTCGCGCCGCAACGGCGGCGGCCTGCGCCCGGTCAGCTCACCGGGCAGCCCGATGAACGCGACGAGGAGAGCCACGCCGATCACGACGACGCCGTAGGCGTCCCCGGTGAGCCCCACGGCCTTGGCTGCCAGCACCGATACCGAGGCGCCGACGACGGCGACGACGAGAATGCGAAGCGCGAGGGAGGGTCGCATCAGCCCACCGCCTCGGCGAGGACCGCGAGCACACCGATGGTCAGACCGACCAGGCTCCAAGCCGTCGTGATCTGCCAATGGTCGGCACGGGGATCGCGGTGGTGCGCTCTCAGAGCGACCACCAGACCGAACGCACCCCCGATCGCGCCTGCCTGGAGCACGAAGCTCGCGCTGGGAAACGCGTCGAGGGCGGGGGTCAGCGCACCGGCGAGAAGAAGCAGGCCCAGCGCTGGGTCGACGTCCGTCAACGGCCTAGAACGCCGCTTCCAGGTGTTCGAGGCGTACGAGTCGACCATGGGCGTCGACGGTGACACCGACGACGTCGAAGCGCAACTCCGCGGCGCGCGGACGTGCGACGGCCTCGCAGAGCCAGGCCGCGGCCATTCGGCGCACCTGGCGCTGCTTGGGCGGTGAGACGGCGTCCAAGGGGGAGCCTGCGCGGGCAGAGGCGTGACGAGCCTTCACCTCCACGAAGACGAGCGTCTTGTCGTCGTGGACGATGAGGTCGAGCTCGCCGTAGCGGGTGCGATGGTTGCGGGCGACGAGGCGGTAGCCGAGGCGCTCGAGATGCTCGAGTGCGATCCGCTCGCCGGTGCGGCCCAGGTGCCGGCGCAGGTCGGTGGACATGGCCGCGACGCTAGGCGCGGCGGAGTGCCCGATCACCACGGGCCGGTGACGTCTTTGCGCAGCATCTGTGCCGGTCCGCGCGACGGACCGCAGAAGGGCTGGGCCGGGACGAATCGCGGCGGCCGCCGCGGTCTTCCTGCACCGTGTCGTCACCGACGCGTCGTGATCTGTCACGCCGCCCCGCCTAGCGTGGCTGATCGTGCTCGCCCGTGTGACGACCTTCGCGATCGACGCCCTGACCTCCCGACGGGTGGCCGTCGAGGTCGACCTGCGCCTGGGCCTGCCCGCGTTCACGATCGTGGGCCGTGCCGACGCCGCGGTCCGCGAGTCGCGCGAGCGCGTGCACGCGGCGCTCCTGAACGCCGGCTTCGCGTTTCCGCTGCGGCGGATCACCGTCAACCTCGCACCCGCGAACCTGCGCAAGGTCGGCCCGGGCTTCGACCTGGCGACCGCGTGTGGGGTGCTCGCCGCCTCCGAGCAGGTCCCCGTGGAGATCCTCGAGCGCTGGGCGGTCTTCGGCGAGCTCTCGCTGAGCGGTGAGCTGCGCCACTGCCGCGGCGCGCTCGCGGTGGCCGAGGGCGCGCGCCGCGCCGGCCTCGACGGCCTGATCGTCCCGGCCGCGTGCGCCCGTGAGGCCGCCCTCGTCGAC
>JACCQW010000314.1 GCA_013813955.1 Solirubrobacterales bacterium | reverse complement strand
GAGCTGCAGCGCCCGTTCGCCCGCCACGATCGCGCGCTGAACCGCGGCCTGGCCGCGCTGGCCGCCCGCCTGGGCGTCCCCACCATCGCCACCGGCGACGTCCACGCGCACACCCCCGCCCGCGCGCTGCTGCAGGACGCCTTCGTCGCCGTCCGCGAGCACTCCACGCTGGACGCCTCCGAGCCGCTGCGCCGCGGCAACCACGCCCACGTCCTCGCCACCCCGCGGGCGATGGCCGCCCGCTTCGCCGACCACCCCGGCGCGATCGCCGAGACCGCCCGCCTGGCCGAGACGCTGACCTTCGACCTCACGCAAGACCTCGGCTACCGCTACCCCGGCGCTGAGGACGCCATGGCGAGTCGGACGCTGGCCGAGACCTGCCACGCGCGCTTCGACGAGCGCTACGCGGCCGGCAGCCCACATCGCGCCGCGGCGGCCGGGCGCCTGGAGGAGGAGCTGCGCGTCATCGACGTGCTCGGGCTGGCCGGCTTCTTCGTCCTGCACCGCGACATCCTCGAGCTCGCGCGCGACGTCGCCGCGGAGGTGCGCGGGGCCGCCACCGCCCGCGCGCTGCTGCCGCCCGGGCGCGGCCGGGGATCGAGCGTCTCCTCGATCGTCTGCTACCTCACCGGCCTCAGCCACGTCGACCCGATCGCCAACCAGCTGCTGCTCGGGCGCTTCCTCAACGAGGAGCTCACCGCGCTGCCGGACATCGACCTGGACTTCCCGCGCGACGTGCGCGAGGTGCTCATCCCGCGCATCCACGAGCGCTACGGGCGCGAGCGATCGGCGCTCGTCGCGGCGTTCCCGACCTACCGCGCGCGCGGCGCGATCCGCGAGCTGGGCAAGGCGCTCGGCCTGCCGCCCGGGGAGCTCGAGCGCGTGGCGCGCAGCAGCGAGGGCTTCTCGGCACACGGCGTCGACCGCGACATCGACCTCGCCCTCGGGCCCGGGCGCAGGACCGGCCGCTGGGCCTGGCTGGCCCGCCTGGCCGACGAGGCCCACGGCCTGCCCCGCCATCTCTCCCAGCACTCGGGGGGGATGATCGTCGCCACCCGGCCGCTGGTGGACTGCGTCCCGCTGGTGCCCGCCGCGATGGAGGGCCGCCAGCTCGCGCAGTGGGACAAGGACTCCTGCGCCGACGCGGGCTTTCTGAAGATCGACCTGCTCGGGCTGGGGATGCTCAGCGCCGTCGAGCGCTGCGTCGAGCACATCGCCGAGCGCCGGGGCGAGCGCATCGACCTGTCGCGCATCCCCTACGACGATCGGGCCACCTACGAGTGCATCCAGAGCGCCGAGACCACCGGCGTCTTCCAGATCGAGTCGCGCGCGCAGATGGGCTCGCTGCGGCGCACGCGCCCGGAGAACCTCGACGACCTCACGATCCAGGTGGCGATCGTGCGCCCCGGCCCGATCGTCGGCGGCGCGGTGAACCCCTACATCGAACGCCGCCAGCGCCTGCGCGAGCAGCCGGGCTTCCAGGTGCCCTACCTGCACCCGTCGCTGGAGCCGGTGCTGCGCGACACGCTGGGCACGATCATCTTCCAGGACCAGGTGCTGGAGGTCGCGCAGGCCTTCGCGGGCTTCAGCACGGGGGAGGCGGAGGGGCTGCGTCGCGCGATGAGCCGCAAGCGCTCGGCGGAGGCGATCGAGGCCCACCACCAGCGCTTCATCGAGGGCGCGATGGTCAAGCACCCCGGCGTGACCGCGGAGCTCGGCGAGCAGGTCTTCACGATGGTCGCCGGCTTCTCGGGCTTCGGCTTCCCCAAGGCCCACGGCGCCGCCTTCGGCCTGCTGGCCTACCAGTCGACCTGGCTGCGCGTGCACTACGGGCCGGAGTTCCTTTGCGCGCTGCTCGACGAGCAGCCGATGGGCTTCTATCCGCCCGACGCGCTCGTCCACGAGGCACAGCGGCGCGGGATCGGGGTGCACGCGCCCGATGTCAACGCCAGCGAGGTCGGCTGCACCGTGATGGCGGGGGGCTCTATTCAGATCGGTCTGGGCTACGTGCTCGGCGTTCGCGCCGAGGAGGTCGCCGCGCTCGTGGCCGCCCGCCACGCCGGCGGGCCGTTTGACTCGCTGGAGGACCTCGCCTCGAGGGCCGGGGCCGGGCGCGCCGCGCTGGAGCGCCTGGCCTGGTCGGGCGCGTGCGACGCGCTGGCCGGGGAAGAAGGTGCCTCGTCCGTCCCAGGTGGGGGTGGGCTGAGTTCGCCCGGTCATATCGTG
>JACCQW010000311.1 GCA_013813955.1 Solirubrobacterales bacterium | reverse complement strand
AGGACGATCAGGCCGGGGACCACGAGGCGCGTCGCCGACCGGCGACGGCGACGGCGCGGCGCGGCGAAGGCCACCGTGGCGCCGGACGACTCGGTTGCCTCCGTGGGGACCCACTCCGCCGAGGCCGCGGGTGCTGCCCAGGCGCCCTCCGGCTCGCCCTCGCGCTCGGCCGACGGTGCGTCTGAGACCCGGCTCTGCGTCTGCGCGCCGGCGGGAGTCGACGCGCCGGCCGGCAGCCATTCGCCGGCCGTGGCCGGAGCGGGAGGCGTCGCGACGGCGGTACCCGAGAGGGGACCGGGCGCGCGCGGCTCGTCGTCGTCGAGACGCCAGGGATTGCGCTGATCAGACAGTGGGACCCACCGCGCAGGAAACTAGAGTAGGCGGCGGCGTCAGGAGCCGGTTCGCCACACGAGCACCGGAAGGGTGCGCAGGAGCAGCTTGACGTCGTTCCAAAGCGACCAGTCCGCGACGTAGAGGTAGTCGAGCTTGACCATCTCCTCGAAGGGGATCGCGTTGCGGCCCATGACCTGCCACGGGCCGGTCAGCCCAGGCGTGAGGTCCAGCCGGGCGCGGTGCCAGCCCAGCACGTGGTCGCTCTCGCTGAGGACCAGCGGGCGCGGCCCGACGAGGCTCATCTCGCCGCGCAGGACGTTCCACAGCTGGGGTAGCTCGTCCAGGCTCGTGCGCCGCAGCAACCGGCCCAGCGGCGTGACGCGCGGATCGTCGCTGATCTTGAACATCGGCCCGTCGCCCATCTCGTTGAGATGCGCCAGGCCCGGCTTCAGCGCCTCGGCCCCATCGACCATCGTGCGGAACTTGTGCATGGTGAACGGGCGGCTGCCGCGGCCGACGCGCTCATGGGCGAACAGCACGGGCCCCGAGGAGGTCAGCTTGACCGCGAGCGCGACCACGGCGAGCAGCGGTGTCAGCAGCAGAAGGCCGAGCCCGGCGCCGGTGATGTCGATCGCGCGCTTGAGCATCAGCGTCGAGTTCGTGCGCACCAGCCCGCGCAGGCCCAGCAGCGTGAGGCCCTCGATCTGGTCGATCTCGACGCCGCCGCCGATGACCTCGTACAGGCGCGGGACGATCGTGACCTTCACGTGCAGGCGCTTGCTGACCCGGATGATGTCGAGCAGCCGATCGTCGGACAGGCTCGAGAACGCGACGACCACGCGCTCGACGTCAAAGCGCCTGATGACCTCCTCGATGGCGTCGTCGTCGCCGAGGTGGGGGACGGTCCCGGCGGCGGCGGCGAGGGACGTGTCCGGCGGCACGTCGACGTAGCCGACGAGCTTGGTGCCGTACTCCGGGTGCGCGAACAGCTTGCGCGCGACGACCTCGGCGGCCTGGCCGGAGCCGACGAGCAGGCAGCGCTCGGGCTCGACCCTCTGACGGACCCAGCTGCGTCCCGACCAGCGCAGGACGGGCGTGAACGCGATGCCGGCGACAAGGAAGACGATGCACTGCTCGCGCCCGAGCTCCAGCCCGGGCAACAGCGGGCCGAAGAGAAACGCAAGGGCCGTTCCCAGCGAGAGCGAGAGGGCGATCGTCGGAAGCTCGTCCAGGGTGGACTTGTGGATCAGGCTCGCGTCGCGGTCATAGAGCCCGAGCAGCTTGTTGAGCACCACCCACATCGGCAGCGCGGCGAGCAGGTACCACTTTTCCAGCAGCGTGGCATCAGGCGCGATGAAGACGCGGACGACGACCTCGGCGAGCGCCAGCGCCGTGAGATCGGCGACGGCCAGCGCGCGCCGGCGCAGCGAGTCACGCCGCGGCGTGACCTTCTCGGTCGCATGCAGCAGGACGCGCTCGGAGCGCTGCAGGCGGGGTGCACCCGCGTTCGCGAGCGCCGCTGCGCCTCCGTCCAGACGTTCCTGAAGCTCGGTCTCATCCTTGAGTGTCCCGCTTGGCGGGACGGTTGCCGTCTCGCTCATACCCCTGCGACTTTCCCCATTGCGGACGTTCCGGTGGACCGCCATCCCATAAAGCGGTGCACCAGCCGAGCGGGGAGACTAGGGGTCGTGAACGCGAATGTCTAGTGGAGAACGTCAGCTACTGCGGATCGTCACCGGTCGTTCACCGCCGCGAAACCGACTGGCAACGTCATCCGGGGGTTCAGCGCAAGGGCGCGGCGCATCCGGGC
>JACCQW010000308.1 GCA_013813955.1 Solirubrobacterales bacterium | reverse complement strand
GATGAGTAGTGCCGCGGCCGCGTGTTCGCAGGGAGCCGGATCGTGGATGAGCGCCGCGAGGCGGCTTCCTGCGGGCGCGGGTCGTGGCACTACTCATCTGGACTGCGGTGGTCGCTCGCGGCGCGCGTATGATCGACGTGGGCCTAACGGTTTCGGTCGTCACGAGCATCGGGTCGAATCGAGACTGCGGCCGATTCTTTGCGGTTCGCGGGCTCGGAGAGGAGCATGGACGTCATGATGGCCGTTGCAGAGCCAGAGATCCGAGCACCGCGCGCGGAGATCACGCTGGCCTGCACGCTGCGTCGCCAGATCGGTTCGCCGATTGGAGCGCAGACGCTGAACGTCGGGCCGCGCGGCATGCGGGTTCGCAGTCCCCGGCCGCTGCGCGAGGACGAGACGGTCGCCTTCGACCTGCCGAATCTCGACATCCGCGTCGCCGGTCGCGCGCGCGTCGTCTGTCAAGAGCTGCCCCACGTGTACTCGCTGCGCTTCGAGAACCTCCCGGAGCCGATGCTCCGCCGGCTGCACGCGCTGGCGATCAACGCGCGCTGAGCGAGCAGGTCTGCCGGCCTTGCGGCTCCGGGCGGCTTCAGCCGCCCAGGCCGCCGATCAGCACCGCGATCACGGCCACGACGATCAGCGCGACCAGCAGGAAGCGCGCAACCTGCGCCGGCGACGTCCCCGGCGGGATCTGCTCCTCGACGAGCTCGGCCTGGAGCAGCACGTCGCGCGCGGCGGCGTGACCTGACAGCGGGACCATCACGTCACGCGGTCCGGCGGCGAGCATGTCGGGGACGTCGAAGCCCATCGTGCGCCGCAGCGTCGAGGGCACACCCTCCTCCAGCAGCATCCCCTGGATGAACTCCGCCTCGGTTTGGTTCATCGCGCCGATGACGCGCACGAGCACGCCTTCGGCGTACTGCGGCTTGATCTTGCGCACGCGCTCGGCGAACGGCGTCACCGGCTCCTCGCCGCCGTGCCCGTCGCCGAGGACCAGCGGCATCCTGCAGTCGCGGCAGAAGCGCTCGTCGGACGGATGCGCGAGACCGCAACTGGGACAGGTCAGCGCTCCGGCCGTCACGTCACCTCGAGCTCGGCATCACGGATCGCGCCGCCCTCGATGAGGTAGTTGCGCGCCTCGGGCTCTCCGTCCTTGGAGATCCCCACGATCAGCCACTCGGTGCCCGGCCACAGCGCCGCGAAGTTCACGTCGGTCTGGGAGGGGTAGGGCGCCGAGCGGGTGTGCGAGTGATAAATGGCGACCAGCTCCTCGCCGGCTTCCTCGATCTCGTCGATCAGGCGCATGAGCGTCAGCCCGTCGATCTCGAAGCGAAACGGGCTCGCCGCGAGGTTCTCGGTGCTGTGGACCGCGGTCGCCGCGCCGTCACGGGAGGCAACGACGCCGCAGCACTCGTTGGGAGCGTCGCGAACGGCATGCGCGACGATCTCGTCGAGCAGGGAGCGGGCGATCTGCACCCGCAGAAGGCTAGTGGTCTGTGCTGCAAGGACGGACCACTAGCTGCCGCCGGTTCAGGCGCTGATGCGCTTGGCCTTGGCCTCGTCGCGCTCGTCGTCGCCGCCGCCGGCCATGCCGGCGATCGAGTCCTTGAACTCGCGCATGCCCTTGCCGAGCGACTTGCCCACCTCAGGGAGCTTCTTCGGGCCGAGCACGACGAGTGCGATGACCAGCACGACGATCAGTTCCATGGGGCCGACGTTGAATGGCATGAGGTTCGGAGGCTCCTTCGTTCGCTGAAGATGTGGTCGCTCCCGCAGAGCGATCCTAGAGGCGCTGGTAGGTATACGCGCCAGCGACCCAAACGGTGCTTTCATTTTGTATCGGCGCCCCGGCGCCGAGCGCGACCGCTACTTCTTGCCGGTCACGAACGCGTTCGGAACGGGATCGAGCTTCGCCAGCTCGCGCAGGACGACGAGGTGCTGGGCCTCGTTGGCCATGATCGAAGCGCCCGTCTGCAGGAGCTTGCCGTCGATGAGCTTGCGTTGCGCATCGAGGTACGCCGCCACCGTCGCCGTCTCGAACTCGATCGCGAGGTTCGCCAGATCGGTCTGCGACTCCGCGTCGTCCAGTCTCTTTACGAATCCCTCGACGTCCTTCGCGGTCGCCGGCTGCGGCGCCATCCCGCCGAGGTCCGTCAAAGCCGTCGTCAGCACATCGGCGTGCTGCTGCTCGTGGTCGCGAAAGCGCGCGGCGACCCGCGAGAGCTCCACGCCGAGCCGCCCGCTGTCGATGGCCGCGCCATATGCGAGCACCGCCACCTGCTCGAGGTGGATCGCCTTGCCGAGGATCTCGGCGTCGCCGCTCGTCTGGGCGAACGCGTTGCGCACCGACAGCAGCAGCGGGATGCTCGACGCGGCCACCACGACGGCTCCGCCGAGGCCGAGGCCGCGACGCAGGACGTCGCGCCGATCGCGCTCGAACTCGGCGATCTGCGCGCTGCCGGCGGGGCCGTCGGCGATGACGATGCGCTCGCGCGGGGCCACCTACGTCACCTTGCCGACGACGAACGCGTCGGGGACCTGCTCTTCGCCGAGCGCGCCGAGCAGCACCGCGACGTGCTCGGCCTCGTTGGAGAGGATCGCGGCCGCGGTCGCGCGCAGGTCGCCCTCGCCGAGCTTGGGCAGCAGGTCGATATACGCGGCGATCGCCGTGTTCTCGAGGTCGATCGCGAACCGCAGGACGTCGCGCTGGGTCCGCAGCTCGGGAAAGTCGTAGGTCGCCCTGGCCTGGTTGGGCTTGCCGCCGGCGTCCTTGATCGCCGCGATGAGACCGTCGGCGTGCTCCTGCTCGTGCTGGAGAAACAGCTTGCCGACCTGCAGCACGTCGCCCTTCAGCCGCGCCGCACCGGCCTTGTACGCGGCGACCGCCATCAGCTCGAGGTCCAGCGCGGAGTTCAGCAGCTCGACGTCGGCCGCATCGGATTCGTCGGGCCCGATCTCCTCCTGCGACAGCTTCGTGTCGTCGGTGCAGGCCGCGAGGAACACCGCTGAGCCGCCCGCGAGACTCACACCGGACGCGCGAAAGAAGCGCCTGCGCGACTGCGGATCGCGCAGGAAGCGATCGAGGTCCATCCCTGCAAGCTACCCACGAGCCACCGAGCGGGCGCCCAAGCCCGCCCGTGCCCTCACCACCAGACGGTGGATTCCAGGTTCTCGATCTCGTCGATCGGCTTGGTGTAGATGCCCGAGGAGAGGTACTTCCAGCCGTCGTCACAGACGATGAAGACGACGTTGCCCTCGTCCATCTCGTTGGCGATCCGGACGGCCACGCGGGCGATCGCGCCCGAGGATACGCCCGCGAAGATGCCCTCCTCGTCGAGCAGCTTTCGCGTCCAGACGATCGCGTCCTCGTTGGTGACGAAGATCTTGCGGTCCAGCACGCCGAGGTCGATGATCGGCGGGATGAAGCCGTCGTCCAGCGAGCGCAGCCCCTGGACGGGCTCGCCCTGCATCGGCTCGGCGGCGACGATCTTCACCGCGTCGCCGAACTCCTCCTTGAAGCGCCGGCCGATGCCCATGAGCGTGCCGCCTGTACCCAGGCCGGCCACAAACGCGGCCACGTCGTCGAGCTCGTCGAGGATCTCCTTGGCGGTGCCGTGGTAGTGCGCGCCCGGGTTGGCCTCGTTGCCGTACTGGTAGGGCATGTAGTAGTCGGCGTTGCCCTCGGCCATCGCCAGCGCCATGGCGACCGCCCCGTTGGAGCCCTGGTCGCCGGGGCTGGTGGTGATCTTCGCCCCATACATCTCCAGCAGCTGCGTGCGCTCGGGCGTGACGTTGGCGGGCATCACGACCTCGAGCGGGTAGCCCTTGCGCCGGCAGATCATTGCCAGGCTGATGCCGGTGTTGCCCGAGGTGGGCTCGAGGATCGTCTGGCCCGGACGGATGAGCCCCTTCTCCTCGGCGTCCTCGATCATCGCCCGCGCGACGCGGTCCTTGACCGAGCCCGTCGGGTTGGCCGACTCCATCTTGGCCCAGATGCGCACGCCCGGCTTGGGGCTCAGGCGCTTGAGCTCGACGAGCGGCGTGTTGCCGATCGCCTGGACGATGTCGCCGTAGCGACCGCCGCACGGGCGGTTCTGCAGGGGGGCGAGCGCCATGACTTCAGGAAGTGTAGCGGCGCGGGATCGCCCGCCGGGAGCGATTCGGCGCGAGCGCCGGGGGCGTAGCATCACCGTCGTGAGCCGCTGGAGCGCAGACGACATCCCCGACCTGAGCGGCCGCAGCGCGGTGGTCACGGGCGCCAACAGCGGGATCGGCCTCGTCGCCGCGCGCGAGCTCGCCCGCGCCGCCCAGGGGCCCCACCCGCCGGGCCCCCCCCACCCCCCCCCCCCCCCGGGCAACCCCCGCCACCCCCC
>JACCQW010000297.1 GCA_013813955.1 Solirubrobacterales bacterium | reverse complement strand
GCCACGGGGCCAGCGCGGGCAGGTCGGCGCAGCGCGTGCGGATCGCCCGCTGGAAGGACGCGCAGTCGTTGCAGGAGCGAAGGTGGGCGCGGATGCGCCGCGCGCGGATGCTGCGCCGGTCGCCGTCCGACAGCGAGCGGCGAACGGTCGTGCACTCGGCGGCGCGCCCGTCGGCGAAGTCGTGAAGGGCGCTGCGGGCGTCGAAGACCGCGCGGCGCGCGGCGGTCGGGCTGAGGCCGAGCGCGCCGCCGATCTCGTCGTAGCCCAGACCGCTCAGCTCGCGCATCACCAGCGCGCCGCGCTGGCGCTCGGGCAGCGTGCGCAGGTCCTCGACGAGCTGGGTGAGGCGGCCCCTGCGCTCGGCGTCGACCTCGGGACCGGGGACCGCCGGCTCGTTGGCGGGGCCGAGCTCGACCTGGGGCCGGCGGCGGCGCAGGATGCTGATCGCCTCGTTGTGGGCGATCTTGTACAGCCAGGGGCGCAGCGGCTGGTCGGCGTCGCGTCCGGGGAGGGCGCGCAGGGCGCGTTCGAGCGCGCTCTGGGCGGCGTCGTCGGCGTCCTCCGCGTCCAGCACGATCGAGCGGCAGTAGCCGCGCAGCGGGGCGTGGTAGCGCTCGTAGAGCGCCGCGAACGCCGTCCCGCTGCCCGCGGCCGCCTTGCGGGCGAGCCCCTCGTCCGACAGCGCGCGCCACGGGGTGACGCGGGGGCGGTGCGGGGGCGATGTGACGGTGGCGGGTGCCATCCTGCGGGACTATCGGCAGGGGAGGGCGCTTCCGTGAGCCCGCGTACCCTTGGCGGCGGTGCCCGTGCACGCGTCCATCGCCTCCAGCGTCGAGTCCTTCGCCGACGCGGTCGGCTCGTTCTTCGACAGCCTCTCAGCCGTCGGCTTCGGCTCGCTGGCGATCGGGGCGGCGATCTTCCTGCTGTACCTGACGCTGCGCGCACGGGCGTTCTTTCACACGCTGCGCGCCGCCTATCCGACCGAGCGCATCCCGTTCCGGCGCATCTGGGGCGCCTACATCGCCGCCTACGGCTTCAACAACGTCATCCCCGCGCGCGGAGGCGACGTCATCAAGCTCTTCCTCGTCAAGCAGTCCGTGCCCAACGCGACGTACCCCGCGGTGGCCGCCGCGGTGTGCGTGGAGGGCGTCTTCGACCTGGTCATGGGCGTGTTCATCCTGTCCTTCGCATTCACCCAGGGCGTGTTCCCAAAGCCCCCCGACTTCGCCAGCCTCGAGGCCTTCGACCTCGCGTTCTTCGCCGGCCACCCGCGCTTCACGCTCTTTCTGCTGACGCTCCTGGCGATCGCGGCGCTCGTCGGCTTTGCGGTGCTCTCCCAGCGCGTCAAGGCGTTCTGGGCGCGCGTGCGCCAGGGTCTGACGATCCTCGCCGACCGCCGGCGCTACATGCGCGAGGTCTTCGCCTGGCAGCTCGCGGGCTGGTGCTGTCGCTTCACCGCGTTCTGGTTTCTGCTCGAGGCCTTCAACGTCGGCGGCTCGGTCGAGAACGTCCTGCTGGTCCTGGGCGTCAACGCGGTCGCCGCGGCGGTTCCCCTGACGCCGGGCGGGGCGGGCGTCCAGCAGGCGCTGCTCGTGAAGGTATTCGCGGGCGCGGCGGCAGGGGCGACGGTCGCCGCCTACTCCGTGGGCCAGCAGATCACGATCGCGGCCACGACGCTGGGCGCGGGGTTCGTCGCGCTCGTGGCGATCTTCAACATCCGCTCGTTCAAGGAGGTGCTGCGGATGGGCAAGGAGGAACGTCAGGCCGAGAAGGCGTCGGCGCGGGAGGCGGCCTGAGGGCCGCGCGGCGCTATTGCAGGCCCGCGCGCGCCTCGCGGACGAGGGCGACTGCCTCGGGGAAGACCCGGGCCATGACCGAGCGGATCTGCTCGGCCTGCTCGTCGACGGTGCCCTGGATGTTCACGCGGTTGACCGCCGCGACGGTCATATCGACCGCGAGCTTGATCGCGTTGTCGGCCCAGGCGAGCCCCTGCTGCTGCTGCATCTGCTGGGCGAACTCCGCCATGCGCTTCTGCAGCTCCTCCGGGTCGCCGAACAGTCCTCCGAAGCCTTCCATCCGATCATCGTAGCGCCCGGTACATTCGCCCCGTGCCAGAGGTCGAGGGAGCGGGTGTCGCGCTGCACGTCGCCGAGCGGGGCGAGGGCCCTGCCGTCCTCGTCATCCACGACCTGGCCTCCGGCGCGGACGCATGGGCGGACGGGCTCCGTGCGCTGGCGGCCGCCGGCGGCCGGGCGATCGCCTACGACTGGCGCGGCTACGGCGCCAGCGGCGCGCCCGAGCCCTACGCGGCCACGAC
>JACCQW010000261.1 GCA_013813955.1 Solirubrobacterales bacterium | reverse complement strand
GCTCGCCCTCCGAGCGCTCGAGCTCGCCCTGCAGCAGGTCGCGCAGCCGGGCGCCGCGCTCACGGGGGGCGCCGGCCCCGCCGGCGTCCTGCAGAGCGGTCGCGAGGGCGCTCATCCACGCGAGCCTAGTGCTCCGGCCCGGGCCCGACGGGCCTCTAGTGTGCAGGCCATGTCCGAGTGGTTCACGCGCTTCGGCTTCGCAGAGGTCGCCGACGACCTCCTGATCGGGGCCTACCCCCAGGACGCCGACGACGTCGCAGAGCTGCACGCCGCCGGCGTGACGCGCGTGTTCAACCTCGTCCAGGACATCGAGTACGAGGAGCCCGGTGGCCGCGAGGCATGTGCCGCCGCGCTGCGGGCCGCCGGGATCGAGGAGTCGCGCATCGAGGTCGTCGACTACGGCAGCCTGCTCCCCGGACAGCTCGAGCAGGCCGTCGGCGTGGTCCTGGGCTGGCTGGACGGGGGCGAGCGCGTCTACGCCCACTGCCGGGCTGGCTGGCAGCGCTCGGCGGCGGTGGCGGCGGGCGTCGTGGCGCTGCGCGACGAGATCGGGCTGCCCGAGGCGCTGGGGCGCATCCGCGAGCGCAAGCCGACGGCGGAGCCCCTCCCCCACCAGCGCGAGGACCTCGCGAACTGGTGGGCGCAGCGCAACCGCTGAGCCGCTCGCACCGCTGCGCCGGACCGGCTTTGAGGACGGTTCTCCGCGGGTCCGTCAGGAGCCGGGGGTAGCGTGCGACCCCGCCGTCATGGAAGCTGCCACCCCCCTCCCCTTCGCCCAGGTCTGTGTCCGCAACGGGCGGCTGGCCATCGATCAGCTCGTCGTGGACGACCAGACCACGGTGCGCCTGGCCTCCGAGCGCGAGGATCCCGCCCGCTTCGTGCTGGAGGCGATCGAGATCGGCGCCCGCGTGCTCGACCGCGAGCTGACCGGCGCCAACGCCGAGTTCGTCCGCGCGGAGTTCGAGAAGACCGCGCGCGAGCTCGACGCGGAGTTCGCCGAGCGCGCACGCGTCGCCTCCGAGCGCCTCGATCTGAAGATCGACGAGGCCTTCGGCCCCGAGAACGGCCACGTCAGCAAGGCGCTGGCCAGGCACTTCGGCGACGAGTCCTCCGTCGCGGTGCAGAACCGCGTGAAGTCGGTGGTCGGCGAGGTAGCGGTCCAGATGCGAGAGGACCTGCGCAAGCAGTTCTCCGGCGACGGCGACAGCAACCCGCTGGCCGCCTTTCAGCGCGCGATGCTCGCCATCGTCAAGCAGACCTCCGATCAGCAGGCCGACGGCCAGCGGGCGATGGGCGAGAAGCTCGAGGCGATGAAGGTGGAGATCGCCGAGCTGCGGGCCGAGAAGGAGAAGCTCGCCGAGATCGCGGCCGTGCAGGACAAGGGCACGGCCAAGGGCCGCAGCTACGAGGAGGCGGTGGCCGAGGCGCTCGAGGCGATCGCGGTGGCGCGCGGTGACGACTGCGACGCGGTCGGCGACGTGCGCGGCGAGGGCGGGAAGAAGGGCGACGTGGTGGTGGGCATCGACGCCTGCGCGGGCCCCGCTCGCGGCAAGATCGTCTTCGAGGCCAAGAACCGCAAGCTGTCCAAGAACGACGCGCTGGCCGAGCTCGACGGGGCGCTCCAGGCGCGCGCGGCCGACTACGCGGTGCTCGTCGTGCCCGCCGAGGGCAAGCTGCCCGCCCGCACCCACCCGCTGCGCGAGTTCAACGGCGACAAGCTGTTCGTCACGTTCGACCCCGAGGACGACTCGACGCTCGCGCTGGAGGTCGCCTACGGGCTGGCCCGGGCGCGGGTGCTCATGGCGCGGGCCGCCGACGGCGGCCTGGATACCGCCGCCCTGCGCGCCGAGGTCGAGCGCGCCCAGCGGGCGATGGAGGACGTGCGGCGCATCAAGTCCCAGCTGACCAACGCGAGCACCGGCATCGACGAGGCGCGCAGGATCCTCGATGCGATGGCCGCGGGCGTGCGGGCGCACCTCGGCGCGATCGATGCGCTGCTGGCGGCGGCCACCGAAGCCGAGACCTCCGCTTAGCGGGAGATCCGCTCGCAGTCGCCGGCCACGCGGTCGCGCGCATCGGCGAAGACCCGGTCATTGCCGGGGCCGCAGCGCACGATGTCGCGGCTGCCGCCGACGACGTTGATGCGGTCCGCGCCGGTGCCGCCAGCGATCCGGTCGGCCCCGAGGTTGCCGAAGATCGTGTCGTTCCCCGCGCCGCCGTCGATGGCGTCGCGGCCGCGGTCGCCGGTGATGCGGTCGTCGCCGGTCCCGCCGCGGATGGTGTCGTCGTCGCGGCGACCGGCCATGATGTCGTCGCCGGGACCGCCGTCGAGGTCGTCGTCCCCATTGCCGCCGTCGACGTAGTCGTTGCCTCCCAGACCAAAGAGCCGGTCGTTGCCGCCGTTGCCGAGGATCGAGTCGTCGCCCTGCGTGCCGCGGATGAGCTCCGCCGCGACGGAGCCGAAGAACAGGGACGGCGGCGTGGTGTCGTTCGCCGCCTCCGGGGCGATGCGCTCCACGCGCTCGCAGTTGGCCAGCCCGTCGCGCTCGGGGAAGTCGGCCTCCACGAACACGGTGTCGTTTCCCGGCCCGCAGTCGACGGTGTCCGGGCTGTCGTCGGCGGAGCGGATCGCGTCGTCCCCCGGCCCGGCGTCGATCGTGTCCGGCCCGGGCCCGCCGACGACCGTGTCCCCACCCTCGCCCCCGGTCAGCTTGTCGACGCCCGAGCCACCGTCGAGCTTGTCGGCGCCGTCGCCGCCGTCGAGCTCGTCGTCGGCGGCGTCGCCGCGCAGCTCGTCGTCGCCCTCGTCGCCGCGCAGGTTGTCCGCCGCCCGGCCGCCGTCGACGACGTCGTTTCCGCGCCCCCCGCTGATCGACTCCTTGCCCGGCCCGCCGGAGAGCCGGTCGTCGCCGTCATCGCCCTCGATGATGCGGTCCGAGCCGCGGCCGCCCTCGATGACGTCGTCGCCCGGTCCGCCGGAGAGGCGGCGGTCGTTGCCGAAGCCCTTCTCGATGATGCGGTCGTTGCCGTCGCCGCCGAAGATGGTGTCGTCGCCGTCGCCGCCGTCGAGCGCGTCGTCGCCCTCCGCCCCCTCGATGTGGTCGTTACCGGTCCCGCCGTCCGCGCCGTCGGCGCCGGGGCCGGCCATCAGGCGATCGTCTCCGCCGGAGCCGGTCAGGAAGTCGTTGCCCTCCCCGCCGGTGACGCGGTCGCTCGACGAGCCGCCGGACAGCTGGTCGTCGCCCAGCCCACCGTCGAGCTCGTCGCGTCCGCGCCCGCCGCGCAGGCGGTCGGCGCCGCCCAGGCCCTCCAGGCGGTCGGGACCGGGGGTCCCGGTGAGCACGTCCGGTCCGTCGGTGCCGGTCGTGAGGGCCAGGCCCGGCTGCTCGGCGACACCGGCGGGCACCGCGCCCGCCAGCGCGACGACGTCGAGGCGGCGGCGGGTCGCCGTCCCGACCACGGAGATCGAGGCGCCGGCGCCGTCGGCGACGAACAGGCGACTGCCGTCGAGGTTGAAGGCGGGGACGCCCGGTCCCGGTCCGGTGACCACGCGGCGGACGGCGCCGCGGTCCAGGCCCACGAG
>JACCQW010000242.1 GCA_013813955.1 Solirubrobacterales bacterium | reverse complement strand
CTGCCACACGATCGTGGTGGCCTCGCCGATTACTGCGCCCGCCGCGGCGCGCGGACGCCGCAGGACCCCGTAGCGTCGCATCAGATAGGCGCGGCTGAAGCCCTTGGCGTACAGCTGCCGGCCCGTGCGCCGCCCGTACGTCGCCGACCCGGTGTGGCGCGCGACCGCGTCCGGCGCCGCAGCGCAGCTCCAACCGGCCGCGCGCAGGCGCAGCGCGAGGTCCAGGTCCTCGTTGTAGGCCCCGAGCGCCTCCTCGAGGAAGCCGACCTCGCGCAGCGCGCCGGTCCGGTAGGCGGCGCCCCCTCCGCTCGGCCCGAGCACCCGGTCCGGGCGCAGCTCGGCGGCGCGGGCCGCCGGCAGCCCCCAGCCGTAGGAGAACCCGGCGAGGGCCCGGTCGGCCTCGACTCCCAGGCCCTCGACGACGTCACCGTCCGCCTGCAGCAGCAGGCAGGCGACCATGCCGACCGCCGGGTCGGCCTGCATCGGGGCGAGGATGTGCGCGAGGAACTCCGGCTCGACGAGGACGTCGTCGTTGAGCAGGACGACGAACTCCGTCTCGGCCGCGCGCAGCCCCGCGTTGGCGGCGCGTGCGAAGCCGACGTTCTCGGGCAGCGCGAGGACGCGGACGCCGGGGTGGGGGTCGCGGATCGCGTCGGCGGTCCCGTCAGCCGATCCATCGTCCACGACGAGAACGGCATGGGGTGGGCGCTGGCCGGAGAGCGCCCGAAGGCAGTCCGCAACCCGCTCGCGCCCGCGAAAGGTGGGCACGACGACCGTCGCGACGGCGTCGGTGCCGGTGCTCACGCGGCCCGTTCGCGGCGGGCCGCTCGGTAGCCGACCGCCATCGAGGACTTGTGGGCCAGGGAGTAGAGCGGGCCGGCCAGCGCCAACGGCATGCGCTCGGGCACGTGCATCCGCCGCGCCACCGGCGCGATCGCGGCGCCGACCGCCATCTCCCAGGCCCGCGGGCGGGAAGCAAGCAGGCCTTCGCGTCCCGCGTGAATCTCGTTGAAGAGCTCGGCGGCGCGACCGATGCGCTCCATCCGTCGCAGCGAGTCCCGCAGGTCGTGCTCGTGGTCGTGCCACGCTTCGAGCTCCTCGACGAAGCGCACGCGGAACCCGCGGTCGTGCAGGCGCAGGGAGAGGTCGTACTCCTGCCAGCCGTAGGACGTGAACCGCACGTCGAAGCCGCCGACCTCCTCGAGCGGGCGGCGATGCACGGAGAGGTTGTTCGCGTACATCTCGGCGGGCTCGACCCGGCCGGCGCGGACAGCCTCGTAGCGGTGCGAGTGGCCGCCGGACGCCAGCCAGCGCATGATCGACGTCGAGTGCAGGCGAGGGTGCCAGACGACCGGCCCCATGATGCCCACCCGGTCCTGCCCGGACTTGTGCGCCTGCACGTGGCCGGCGAGCCATGTATCGGCGGCGGGGATGACGTCATCGTTGGTGAACAGGATCAGATCGGCCTGAGCGGCCTCGAGGCCGGCGTTGCGTGCCGCGGCGACGCCCGGGCGGCCCTCGTGCACCAGCCGAGCCGGCCAGGGGTGGGCCGCCACCAGCTTCTCGAGAACGTCCAGCGTCGCCGGCGTGGACCCGTTGTCGACGACCACGAGCTCCGCGCGAACGCGATCCAGCCGCTGCGTCGCGAGGGTGCCGAGCGTGCGGGGCAGCACGTCCGCGCGATCACGCGTCGGCAGCACGACGGAGACGTCGGGCCGCTCAGGCATCGGCGGGGTCGGGCTCGGACCGTGTGACGATCTGGCCCGTCGCCAGGCCGGCCAGGCAGCAGGCGAGCAGGGCCGCGTAGCGCTCGATGTAGATCCCTGCGGTCATGAGCACCATCCACGCCACCAGTGCTCCCGTCGCGGCGGCGGCCAGGCCGCCGATCTCCGGCCGCGAGGCGTTCAGCGCGGCACGGCCCAGCGCGACGACGAACGCCAGGAGGGCGATCACGAGCAGGCCGGTCATCGCGAACCCCTGCTGGTAGGCGATGGTCAGGTAGGAGTTGTCGATCGACTGCTGGTCGGGGCTCTGGAAGCGGTTGGTCGTCTGCCCCGTCTGGCCGGCGGTCCCCAGTCCGAAGCCCGTGGGGCGGGGCGCGACGATGTCGATGACGTTCTCCCACTTCTTGCGCCGCTGATCGAACGTCGGGTCCTCGGTCGGCGTGAGGATGTTGGAGTAGCGATCGGCGTCCTGCTCGTCACCGCCGACGGTGAGCGCATAGGCCCCGATCCCGCCGACGCCGACGAGGAGAAGCCCGACGGCGACCGCGAGGATCTGGCTGCGGGCGAAGCGCGAGAGCAGCAGGAGCGCGAGCGTGACGACCAGGCCCGCGCCGGCGGCCACCAGCGCGACGCGCGTGTCGGATCCGAGCAGCGCCACCACGGACGCGCCAACCCCGACCACGCAGACGATCCGCCACCGTGGCGGCACGGCGAAGGCGAGGGCGACGAGGGCCGGGATCGCGACCGCGGTCCATCCGCCCAGCTGCTGGCGGTTCGCAAACGAGCCCAGCAGGGAGAGCTCCCCGCCGACGTTCTGCGAGAAGCCGGCAGAGGGGACGGCCGCTTCGGCTCCGGACGGGCCGATGATGTAGCGCAGGACGGCGTAGAGCGCGGCGGCGGTGCAGAGGAAGATCACCCCCAGCAGCATCTTGCGGCGAACGGCACCGCTCCACTGGCCGTAGGCCAGGACGAGGAGCAGTGCGGGAAAGAGCAGCTCACGGGCAAAGCCCTCGGCACCGGCGAGGAAGCTCGGCGCGAACAGCACGTAGACCACGCTGAGCAGCAGATAACCGCCGAGCAGGAACGAGGGCGGCCAGGGGATCAGTCCGGGACGCGTGCGGGCCGAGGCGTATCCGAGCGCGACAGCGATCCCGGTCGCGCAGATGAGGAGCGTGATGAACAGCGTGGGGTCGACGTAGACGTAGGCGAGCATCGACCCGGAGAACGCGGCCAGGGCGACCAGTCCGATGACCGCCCCGGCTGGGCGGCGGGCGGCGAACAGCGTGGCGAGGCCGACCAACGGCACGAAGACGGCGGCCTGCGGCAGCACGGCGCCGTACAGCGAGAGCGCGGTCTCGCCGTAGCGCACCATCACCGCCACGACCACGACCACGAGCGCCCCGGCCAGGGCGACGGGCGGGGCGCGGAAGCGGCGTGGCGTGAGGCCGGCGGTGGTCACCGCACTGCGGGGGTCAGGATGACTTGGCCGTGGGCCCGTATGCGTAGGAGTAGTAGCTGTAGCTCTCCTCGCGCCCGGGCTGGACCGCGGTGACGACCACGCCTGTCGGCTTCGTGGGCAGATGCCCAAGCGCCAAGCTGAGTGCCTTGGCCTGATCGCGTGTCGTCTGACCCGAGCGCACGCAGAGGACGATCCCGTCCATCTCCGGGAGGAGGGCCATCGTGTCGACCACCGGCAGCAACGGGCTCGTGTCGAGCACCACGGCGTCGTAGGCGTCCCTGAGCTGGGCCAGCAACTGGCGCATCCGGTCGGAGTCGAGCATCTCGGCGGGGCGCGGCGGAATGTTGCCGGCCGTGACGCAGACGAGCGTGTCACCTGCGGTTCCCTGGGTGCCGTCGGCGGAGGCGACGAGCCCCTCCGACGGCAATGGGATCACCTGCAGCACCTCTTGAGGCGTGCTCGTCCCGGCCAGGAAGTCGCTCAGGCCGGGGGCCTGCTGCAACCCCAGCCGCCCGGCCAGCGACGGCCGGCGCAGGTCGCATTCGAGGAGGATCGTGCGCTTGCCCGACAGTCCGAGGGCGAGGGCGAGGGCGGCAGCGACCGTCGACTTCCCCTCCTCGGGCAGGGCGCTCGTCACGGCAACGGTGCGCGGCGGGTTGTCGACGTCGAGGTACGCAAGGTTCGTCCGCAGGATGCGCACCGCCTCGATGTCCGGTTCGGGGAGCGGGCGCCGGTTGCCGTTCAACGAGGCTCCGGTGGCGCCCATCCCGTCCTCGCTCATCATCCCGATGATGGGGAAGCCGAGCTCCTGGCGGATCTCGCTGGTCCCGCGCAGCCGCCGGTCCAGCGCGTCGCGGGTGAACGCGGCCATGAGGGCGAGCGCAAGCCCCAGGGCGCCTCCGAGCATCGCGTTGCGAACCGGTCTCGGTGACACCGGGTCATCGGGCACGGTCGCGCGCTGGGCGACCTCGGCTCCGCGCGAGAAGTTGCGCAGCGTCTCGAGGCGCACGATCGCCTGGTCGAACTGGGAGCGGGTGAGGGCATCGAAGTCCGGGTTGCGCTCGTCCCGGTCACGGCCGCGACGCTGTGCCCGGAACTCCTCGCGCAGCGTCTGGATCCCGCGCGCGAACTGCGCGCGCTGCTGGTCGATGACGTCGCGGCTGGCCTGGCGCGCGTACTCGTTGGCGACGCGCGCGGCGACCCCTGGCGTCTTGGACTTGATCTTGATGACCACGAGCGCCGTGCGCAGCTCCACGCCGCTCTGGACGGCATCGGCGAGCGCCTGCGCGCTGATCGGGGTGCGCAGGGCGTTCTTCACCTTGCGTGCGAGCGGCAGGTCGTCCATGCGGTCGGAGGCGAGGGCGGCGGCCTGACCCGGGTCCTGCAGGGTGGGCGCGGTGTCGCCGATGAGCTGCAGGTCGGCGCTGACGTCGCGCAGGCGGATCGCGCTCTCGGCCTCGTAGACGGAGTCCTGGCGAACGGAGTACGCGATGGCGGCCCCCACGCAGACGACCATTATCACCGTGATCAGGAGCTTTCGCTCCCGTATCACACGCAGGTAGTCGCGAAGGTTCGCGTATCTCGGTTCGTCTCGCATCGGTGCTCTGTGGGCGGGCCGGTGGTCCCCGGATGGTGTACTTCCACCCGCGCGCCGCCATCCCTGGCCTCGCGTTGCGAAGGTAGCAGGTCGCCGGGCGGCTCAGGCCGGGGCGGCGGCGGCCGGCGCGGAGCGGTGCAGGTAGCCCAGCGCCTCGCGCAGCAGCTCGCGTTCGAGCACCCAGGTCGCCAGCGCGGTGACCGCCACGTACGTGGCGAGCTCGGCCAGGGCGAGACCGAGGGTTCGCTGCCCGCCCGCCTCGAGCACTCGCGCGAGCAGGATCAGGCCGACCGCCGGCACGGAGGGCGCGATGGCGCGCAGGGCATGACGGCCGATCTGGAAGCCGGAGAACAGCCGGACGAGGTACGCCGCGCGGATCGCGAGGCTCACCACCACCCCGATCGCCGTGCCGATCGCGAAGCCGCGCAGCCCGTGCGCGTAGACGAGGGGGACGGTCACGGCGAGGAAGGCGATGCACGTGGCCACGCTGTTGACCGCGATCGGCCGTGTCGTTCCCCGCGCGCGGAAGTACGCCGTCCAGTTGAAGCCGAGGTGGTTCAGCGCCGCTGCGAGCCCGAAGGCCTGGAGGACCTCCGCGGCCGGCTCCCACTCGTTGCCGAGTACGAACTGGATGAGGTCGTCGGTGAACAGCGCGAGGCCGATCCCGAACGGCAGCGCCCACATCAACGCCAGCCGGTTGGACTTCACGAAGGACTCGAAGAGCAGCTCGGTGCGATCGGCCACCGCGCAGATCGCGGGGTACAGGGTCGACGTGATCATGTGGTCGAGCCGATCGGTGAGGATCGTGATGTTGGCCGCGAGGGCGACGGCGCCAGCGCCGACCAGGCCGACCGCGGACTCGCTGACCAGGACGGAGCCCTGGGCGATGACTATGCCCCCGAAGCTCGCGACGAACAGCGGCGTCGAGAACGAGACGTAGGAGCGCAGCACGCCGCGATCCCAGCGCCAGCGCAATGGGTACGGGCAGCTGATCAGCGCCGCCGCGGCGCTCGCCCACGCGCCCGCGATGACTCCGATGACCAGCGACCAGTAGCCCGCGCCGGCGATCGCGAGGACGACAGTGACCAGGAATCCGGCGACGGGGTCGATGGCCTGCAGCGCGCGCTGCTTGGTGTAGCGCAGGCGGCGATAGAGGATCCACAGCGGCGCCTGCAGCGTGATGGCGGGCAGGAGGGCGAGCGTGGCAAAGCCGGGGGCCAGCAGCTCCGGCCGGCCATAGACCAGCGCCATCAGGGGGACCGCGGCGGCGACGAGGCACAGCAGCACGGCGTTGATGACGACCTCGAAGGTGAACGCGCGCTGGAAGGCGAGCTCCTGATCCTCCTCGTCCTGCTGGATGTACTTGTCGCTGATGCCGACCTGCTTGAGCCAGCCCAGCGTGCCCAGCGTGATCACGAGGATGCCCCAGATCCCGAACTCCTCGGGCGCGAGGAGCACCGCCACCACGAACCCCTTGAGCGCGCCGAGCAGCATGAGCCCGGCGGAGAAGCCGCCGTTGATGAGCGTGCCTCGTGCGGTGTGCGTGCGGAGGCTGCGGCCACCGAGGTCGAAGCGGCCGGCGTGCGCGGGCTGGGGCGTGCTGGCGGGATCGCTCATCGAGGCCTCGAAGGCCGACGGTACCAGCCGCTCACGGCGGCGAAGGCCGCACGTCCGCCCGGCGTGCTTCCTGCAGCCGTGCGTGTGGCGCCAGCCCGGTGGCGTGGATGCGCGCCCAGGAGAGCTGGCGCCTGTGGGACGC
>JACCQW010000222.1 GCA_013813955.1 Solirubrobacterales bacterium | reverse complement strand
AAGCCGGTGCCCAGGAAGGCCACGCAGAAGGCGATGATCGCCAGGGCGGGGACGGCGCGGCCCACGTTGGCCGTGCTCACCGCCAGGAACTCGGCCCGGCCCAGGTGGCCGAGCCACAGCGCGAGCGGCATGGCCAGCGCGATGGCCAGCGCCAGGGCGACGGCGCAGATCAGGAAGTGGTTGCCGGCGAGGTCGCCGAGCTCGCCCAGGCCCCCGACCTTCAGGCCCGGTCCGCCGCGCGAGTCCTGCGGCTCTACGATGAAGCTCAGCGCGTCGGAGAAGGTGGAGAAGACCGACGCGAGGACCATCAGCCCACCGCCGCCCGGCGCCAGGGGGTCAGCGCGCGCTGCACGCCCAGCACGCCCAGGTCCAGCGCGGCGGCCAGCAGCGTGGCCAGACCGCCGGCCACGACGACGTTGGACTTGAACGTGATCTGCGCGTCGATCTGGGCGCCGAGGCCGCCCGCCCCGGCCAGGTAGGCGAACGCGGCCAGCCCGACCGTGGTCGCGGCGGCGATGCGCACGCCGGCGAGGATCTCGGGCAGCGCGAGCGGGACCTCGACGCGAAACAGCCGCTGGCGCCCGGTCATGCCCATGCCCGCGGCGGCGTCGACCATCTCCGCGGGGACGTTGGACAGGCCGTTGATGACGTTGCGGAAGATGATCACCTGGGTGTAGGCGGTCAGCGCGACGAGCGCGGTCGTGTTGCCGCGGCCGGTGACCGGCAGCAGGAGCAGCAGCATCGCGGGGCTCGGGATCGTGTACAGCGCCGTGGTGAAGCCGTTCAGCGGGCCGATGAGCGCGCGCCGGCGGTGGGCCAGCAGGCCCATGGCCAGCGCGATGAGAAAGCCGATCGCGACGGGCACCACCGTGAGGTAGACGTGCTCGAAGAACGGGTCCACGTAGCGGTCGAAGTTGTCGGCGATCCACTGCGGGCAGAAGCCGTTGTCCGCGACGCAGCTGTCGCCGCCGCGCTCGCGGAGGAACCCGTCCTGCGCCAGCGGCGGCCCGATCACGACGCCAGGTCGGCGGGGGCCGGGACGTTGCCGGGATCGGTGATGGTCAGCGCGCTGGAGATGACCTGCATCGACAGCACGCCGGCCAGCCTGCCCTGGGCGTCGACCACCGGGCCGTAGAGGGTGTCGGCCGCCAGCAGGTCAGAGAGCGCGTCGCGCAGGATGTCGTCGAGGTCGACCGTCGGCTCGGCGCGCGAGCGCAGCTCCTCGCGCACGCGCTCGCCGGTGAGGCCGCGCTCGCTGAGCCACCCGATCGGATGCCCGTGTTCGTCGACGAGCAGCGGGATGTCGATGTCGGCGTCGGCGATCCGCCGGCGCACCTCGTCGGTTGAATCGCCGACGCGGCAGGTCGGTGCGGTCCACAGGTCGATGTCGCGCACGCGCTGCAGGGCCAGGCGCTTGAGCGCGCGGTCGGCGCCCACGAAGTCCTCGACGAACTCGCTGGCGGGCGACATGAGCAGCTCGGCCGGCGGAGCGTACTGGGCGAGCCTGCCGCCCTCCTGCATGATCGCGATGCGGTCGCCCATCTTGATCGCCTCGTCGATGTCGTGGGTGACGAACACGATCGTCTTGCGCAGCTCGGCCTGCAGGCGCAGGAACTCGTTCTGCAGGCGCTCGCGGTTGATCGGGTCGATCGCGCCGAAGGGCTCGTCCATGAGCATCACGCTGGGGTCGACCGCCAGCGCGCGGGCCACGCCGACGCGCTGGCGCTGGCCGCCCGACAGCTGGGCGGGGAAGCGGCTGCGCATCTCGTGCGGCGCGAGCCCGACGAGCTCGAGCAGCTCGTCCACGCGGCTGGTGATGCGCTTCTTGTCCCAGCCCAGCAGCTTCGGGACGGTGGCGACGTTGTCGGCGATCGTGCGGTGCGGGAACAGTCCGATCTGCTGGATGACGTAGCCGATCTCGCGGCGCAGCTCGGCCGGCTTGCGATCCTTGACCGAGCGGTCGCCGAGCAGGATGTCGCCCGAGGTGATGTCGATCATGCGGTTGACCATCCGCATCGCAGTGGTCTTGCCACAGCCCGACGGGCCTACGAGCACGCAGATCTCCCCGGCGGGGACCTCGAGGGACAGGCCATCGACCGCCGGCGTGGGACTGCCGGGGTAATGCTTGGTCGCGTCGCGGAACGTCAGCGTCTCCGCCGACGAGTGCGCAGGTCCTCCCACCGCGCGGATCCTATACCGACTCGCGGCGATCCGATGGCGGGACGGGGACCGCTCAGGCCCCGGCAGCGCGGCGCGCCTCGGCGTGCGCGGCGTCCTCGAGGAGGTCGTCGAGGGGCGCCAGGTCGCCGGCACCGACGGCCGCGCTGATCAGCCAGTCGGCGAACCAGGCGTTCTTCGGGAGCAGCGGGCCGTGCAGGTAGGTGCCGATCACGCTGCCGCGGCGCACGCCCTCCGCGCCGGAGTCGCCGGTGTTGCCGTGGCCCTTCAGGACGCGGCCCAGCGGCGGCTCCCCCGAGCCGAGGTGGGTCCGGCCGGCATGGTTCTCGAAGCCGGCGAGGACCCGCGGTCCGTCCCCGTCGAGGTCCACCTCGATCGCCACGTTGCCGATGAGCCGCGGCCCGTCGGAGCGGACGGTCTCCAGGTCGACGAGCCCGAGGCCGGGGATGTCCTCGCCCCCGAGCGCGTAGCGGTGGCCGAGCAGCTGGTAGCCGCCGCACACCCCGAGCACGAGCGCGCCACGGTCCGCAGCGGCGTGCAGCGCTTCGCGCTTGGTGCGCACGAGGTCCAGCGCGCACAGGCGCTGATCGCGGTCCTGGCCGCCGCCGAGGTAGAAGAGGTCGTGGGCGTCGGGGTCGATCGGCTCGCCCAGCCCGGCCGCCGTGAGGGTGAAGGCGATCGAGCGCCACGCGCAGCGACGGCGCAGCATCAACAGGTTGCCCCGGTCGGCGTAGATGTTCATGAGGTCGGGGTACAGCGCGCAGACGCGCAGCTCAGCCACGGAGCATCACGACCGTCGAGCCGACGTGCTCCTCGGTCTGGCCGATCGCGCGGGCCGGCTCTGGGGTGAGGCCCGCGGCGCGGCCCTCCCTGGCGAGCCCTGCGGCGTCGACGACGGCGAGCTCGATGGTGTCGGCCTCGGTGATCCCGTCGACGGTGCGCAAC
>JACCQW010000189.1 GCA_013813955.1 Solirubrobacterales bacterium | reverse complement strand
AGCTCGACCTCGGCGGGCTGCTGCCCGGCGGGAAGCTGCCCGAGCTGCCCGATCCCGCGCTGCCCGACCTCGACCTGCCCCAGACCAGGCTGCCGGGCCTCGATCGCGTCGCGCCGGGCGCCCTCGGCTCGCGCACCGCGCGCCGTGACGGCCAGGACGGCCTCCTCGACTACCTCCTCGGCCCATGATCTCGCGCGGTCGACAGGCCTCCATCGTCGCCAGCCCCGTGCTCGTGGGGGCGGTCACCGTGCTCGTGACGGTCGTCGCGGTCTTTCTCGCCTACAACGCCAACAGCGGGCTGCCCTTCGTGCCGACCACCCAGCTGAAGGTGCACACGGCCAACGGCGCCAACCTCGTCAAGGGCAACGAGGTGCGCCAGGGCGGCTTTCGCATCGGCGTCGTACAGGACCTGCGCCCGGTGGCGCTGCCCGGCGGCAAGGTCGGGGCAGAGCTCGACCTCAAGCTCGACAAGGTCGCGGGCGAGGTGCCGGTCGACTCGAGGGTGCGCATCCGCCCGCGATCCGCCCTGGGGCTGAAGTACGTCGAGCTCACCCGCGGGCGCTCGCGCGAGACGCTGCCCGACGGCGGCACGCTGCCCGCCAGCCAGGCGTCCATCCCCGTCGAGCTTGACGAGGTCTTCAGCACGTTCGACCCGCCGACGCGGCAGGCCGCCCAGGAGAACCTCGACGGCTTCGGCACCGCCCTGGCCGGGCGCGGCGAGGATCTCAACGAGCTGCTGCGCCAGGCTCCGGAGCTCTTCGGTCGCCTGGAGCCGGTGGCCGCCAACCTCGCCGACCCCGACACCGCCCTGGCGCAGTTCTTCGGCGAGCTGGGGGAGACGGCTCGGATCCTGCGCCCGGTCTCGAAGGTCAACGCCCGCCTGTTCTCCGACATGGCGACCACGTTCGAGGCGATCTCCCGCGACCCCGACGCGCTGAAGGCGACGATCTCCAAGAGCCCGCCGACGCTCGCGGAAGGCGAGCGCTCGCTGCGCGCGCAGCGCCCCTTCCTACGCAATACGGCGGCGTTCTCGCGCGATCTCAGCGCGGCGGCAGGCGAGCTGCGCGGTGCGCTGCCGATCGTCAACGAGGCCCTGGAGGTGGGCACGCCGGTCGTCCGGCGGTCGGTGGGGCTCAACGACGACCTGCAGGGCACGCTGCGCGCGCTGCGCGACCTCACCGATGCGCCCACCACCGACACCGCGCTGCGCGCGCTCACCGCCACGGTCACCACGCTGCAGCCTCAGCTGCGCTATCTCGGCCCGTACGTGACGGTCTGCAACTACTGGAACACGTTCTGGACGTTCACCGCCGAGCACTTCACCGCGCCGGACTCGACCGGGACCTCCCAGCGCGCGCTGCTGAACAGCGGCGCCCCCCAGGACGACAGCCTCACGTCGCAGGGCGCCAACGAGTTCGCCACCGGGCGCAACGTGCTCGAGCCGGGCGGCATCCGCCAGTTCGTCCACAACAACTTCTACCCATCGGCCGTCGATCGGAAGGGCAACGCCGACTGCGAGGCCGGCCAGCAGGGCTACGGCTACCGCGGCAACGCGCACGACACCACCGCGGACGGCTTCTACGAGCGCACGGTCGTGGAGCCGCCCCCGGGGCGCGGGCCCGACTTCACCGGCAACCAGGGGCCGACCTTCGACCGCTACGGCCGCAACGCCCGCGGGATCGGCCTGAACCGCGCGACCGTCCCGCCGGGCCAGACGTTCACGCGCGAGCCCGGCGGACGTGGCGCGACCGTCGATCCCATCACGGTCGACCAGCTGAAGGGGCGGGGCGGATGAGGCGCGTGGCCAGGCGCGGGCCGGGAGGGTTCGCCGTCGGCGTCGCGATCCTCGTGCTCGGGGCCGTCGCCACCTACCTGGCGTTCTCCAAGGAGATCCCGTTCCGCGACCACTACACAGTGCGCGCGGTGTTCAAGACCGCCAACAACCTGCGCGTGAACTCGCCCGTGCGCGTCGCGGGGATCGACGTCGGCAAGGTCACCGGGATCGAGCGCATCGAGCGGGGCGGCCAGTCCGCGGTGGTTGAGATGCGCATCTCCGACCAGGGGCTGCCGCTGCACGACGACGCCGAACTGAAGATCCGCCCGCGGATCTTCCTGGAGGGCAACTTCTTCGTCGACGTCCGCCCGGGGTCGCCCAGCGCCCCGACCGTAGGCGACGGCGACACGATCCCCATCAACCAGACCTCCGCCCCCGTGCAGCTCGACCAGGTGCTGACCGCGCTGCAGGACGACACCCGCGAGGACCTCAAGGTGCTGCTCGCCGAGCTCAGCGAGGGGCTGGACGGTGAGGGCGGCCGGGGCTTCAACCGCTCGATCGAGTTCTGGGCGCCGGCCTACCGCGACTCGGCGATCGTCAACGACGCGAGCCTGGGGCGCACCGGGCGCGACCTGTCGGGCTACGTCGAGGGCGCCGGCGCCGTCGCCGCCGCGTTGGACCGCAACGCGACCAAGCTCAAGTCCTTCATCACCGACTTCAACACGACGGCGCGTGCCTTCGCCGTGCGCGACGACGAGCTGTCGGCGGCGATCGGCGAGCTGCCGCGCCTGCTGCGCACCGGCCGCCCGGCGCTGGGCGAGCTCAACGACAGCCTGCCGCCGCTGCGGCGCTTCGTCGCCGACCTGCGTCCCGGCGTGCGCTCCTCGGGGCCGGCGATCGACGCGACGCTGCCCTTCGCGCGGCAGCTGCGCGGCCTGGTCTCGCGCGCCGAGCTGCGCGGCCTGACCGCCGACCTGCGCCCGACCGTGCCCGCCCTCGCCCGGCTCAACCGGCGCACGGTGCCGCTGTACCGCGAGGTGCGCCAGGCCTCCAGCTGCCAGAACGAGGTCATCCTGCCGTGGTCGGTCGACAAGGTCGAGGACCGCGTCTTCCCGGCGATCGGCCCCGTCTTTCAGGAGCAGACGCGCTTTCTGCCGGGCCTGGCGGGCGAGAGCCGCTCGGGCGACGCCAACGGCCAGTGGTTCCGCGTGCTGGTGGGCGGCGGGCAGTACGCCTACCCGGAGGGGACCGATCGCTTCTTCCTGACGGGCTCGCCGATCATGGGGGCCAACCCGCCCAAGCCGGCCAAGCGCCCGCCGCTGCGCGACGATGTGCCGTGTGAGACCCAGCAGGCGCCCGACCTGCGCACGCAGGCCGCGCCGCCGCCCTCCGGGTTCCGCGTCAACACGACCTCCGACGCCGCCAGGAAGCTGCTCGCCAAGGCCGAGAAGGAGGCCCTCGGCTGGTTGAAGGACCGCGTGAAGGCCGAGGGCCTGCCCTCCAAGCTCGTGAAGGGCGGCGGCCGGTGACCCGCGCGATCCGCAAGTACGCCCGCAACTTCAGCGCGATCATCGTGCTCGCCGTGATCGGTCTGGCCGTCGGCGGCTACATCCTCAGCCAGCAGCGCCTGCGCTTCCCGATCATCGAGGACAAGCCCTTCCAGCTGAAGGCCGAGCTGTCGACCGCGCAGGCGGTGGCGCCCGGCCAGGGCCAGACCGTGCGCGTCTCCGGCGTGCGCATCGGCGACATCGCCGACACAGAGCTCGTCGACGGCCGGGCCGTGGTCACGATGGACGTCGACTCCGAGTACAAGGGCTTCATCCACACCGACGCCAAGGCGCTGCTGCGGCCCAAGACCGGCCTGAAGGACATGTTCATCGAGCTTGACCCGGGCTCGAAGAGCGCGCCGGTGGCCGAGCCCGGCTGGACGATCCCGATCGCCAACACGCTGCCGGACATCAACCCCGACGAGGTGCTCGCCGCGCTGGACACCGACACGCGCGAGTACCTGCGCCTGCTCGTGCAGGGCGCGGGCGACGGGCTGCTGGAGCGCGGCAAGGACCTGCAGGAGGTCTTCCGCCGCTTCGAGCCCACCCACCGCGACCTCGCGCGCGTGAGCAGCGCCGTGGCGCAGCGGCGCACGAACCTGCGGCGCCTGGTGACGTCGCTGAACCAGCTCAACGGCACGCTCGCCGACAAGGACGACGACCTCGCCGAGCTCGTCGACGGCTCGGCCGACGTCTTCCGCGCCTTCGCCTCCGAGCAGGGCAACGTCTCCGGCGCGGTCGCCGAGCTGCCCGGCGCGCTGCGCCAGACCACCGAGACGCTCAGCAAGGTGCAGGGCTTCGCGCGGGTGCTGGCGCCCAGCGTCGAGCGCCTGCGCCCGGCCGTGCGCAAGCTCGACGACGCCAACGCCGCGGTGACGCCGTTCGCGCGCGAGGCCGCGCCGATCACGCGTGAGCGCATCCGGCCGTTCGTGCGCGAGGCGCGCCCGCTGGTGCGCGACCTGCGCCCCGCCGCTCGCGACCTCGCGCAGGCGACGCCGGACCTCAACCGCAGCTTCGGCGTGCTCAACAACCTCTTCAACCTGCTCGGCTACAACGAGGACGGGCGCGAGGGGCCCGGCGACAAGACGCGCGACGAGGGCTATCTGTTCTGGCTGGCCTGGCTGGGGCACAACGCCGGCGCGGTCTTCGCCACGGCCGACGCGCACGGCCCGCTGCGCCCGGTCACCGAGCAGGGCAACTGCTCCAGCCTGAAGGCGGTAATCGAAGAGGAGGGCGAGGGCAACCCGCTGGCCGGAGTCGCGCTGCGCGGCCTGGAGGGCGTGTTCACCGATCCGCGCCTGTGCGGCGGCCAGCTGCCCGCCGACAACAAGATCCCCAACACCGCCCGGGCCCGGACGAAGAGCAGCGGTCGCTGATGCAAAAGCAGGCACCCACCCTCGGCCGGCTGCTGACAATGGTGATATTCGCGCTGTCGTGCTTCGGCCTGCTGCTGTTCCTGTGGCTGTCCTTCGGTGGGCCGGTGCCGCTCAAGCCCGAGGGCTACCGCTTCACGGTCGGGATGCCCCAGGCCACCCAGCTGGGCATCGAGGCCGAGGTGCGCGTGGCCGGAGTTCCGGTCGGCAAGGTGCGCCACAAGGAGCTGGACCCGCGCGGCAACCGCACCCTGGCCACGGTCGAGGTGGACGAGCGCTTCGCGCCGATCGCCCGCGATGCCCGCGCGATCCTGCGCCAGAAGACGCTGCTGGGCGAGACCTACATCGAGCTCACCGCGGGGACCCCCGGCGGCCCCCGCCTGCCTGAGGGCGCCCGCCTGGCCGACGCGCGCGTGGAGCCGACGGTCGAGCTCGACGAGCTGCTCGACGCGCTGGACCCGCGCACGCGCCAGGCGTTCCGCACCTGGCAGCAGGACCTGGCCGCGGGCGTGCGCGGCCGCGGGCGCGACCTCTCCGACGCCCTGGGCAACCTGCCGCGCTTCGCCGCCGACGCCAGCGACCTGCTCGGCGTCCTGGACACCCAGGAGGGCGCGGTCGGCCGCCTGGTCAAGAACACCGGCGTGGTGTTCGGGGCGCTCAACGAGAACGAGGCGCAGCTGCGCAACCTGGTCGTCAACGCGGGTGACGTCTTCGACGCGACGGCGTCGGAGAACGAGGCGCTCGCGCGCACGTTCGCGATCTTCCCGACGTTCCTCGACGAGTCCAGGGTCACGCTGGCGCGCCTACGGACCTTCTCCGCCGACACGAACCCGCTGATCTCAGACCTGCGCCCGGTCGCCCGCGACCTGCGCCCGACGGTCCGCGACGTCCGCGCGCTGGCTCCCGACCTGCGCGACTTCTTCCGCGATCTCGACCCGCTGATCAAGGTCTCCCGGCGCGGGCTTCCCGCGCTTGGCGACACGCTGCGCGGCGCCAAGCCGCTGCTGGCGGAGCTCGGCCCCTTCCTCTCGCAGCTGAACCCGATCCTGGAGTGGCTGGAGTACAACCAGCGGGCGACCGCGGACTTCATCTCCAACGGCGCCGGCGCGCTGGCCGACACCACGAGCACGCTCTCGGGGGCCGAGCGCGGCCACTACCTGCGCCAGCTCGGCCCGGTCGGCGTCGAGTCCTCGGCGATCTTCCAGTCCCGGCTGCCCTCGCACCGCGGCAACTCCTACCCCGATCCGACGGCGCTGTCGGGCGAGCGCAACGCGCGCATGATCTTCCCGAGCCTCGACTGCGCCAACGCGGGCGGCGAACGCACGACGGCCAAGCGCGGCACACGCGACCCCGCCTCGTGCTTCATCAAGAACTACCCGGGCTTCAGCGACAAGTTCCCGCGCATCGGCGCGGCGAGCTACGCCCGGCCCGGCGGAAAGTAGGACCTTCCGCTAAGCGGCGCGCACGGCGCGGTCGGCGACCGCCGCGACGCCGTCGAGCAGCCCTGCGGCCAGGCCCTCGTTGCCGGAGATCTGCAGCCGCGAGCGATCGGCGTTGGGGCCGAGCGCCTCGATCCACGCCTGCTCGGTGCCCGACACGCGCGCGTCGGGCTCGTGCGCCTCGCGCTCGGCGATCGTGACCTCGCCGTAGGCGACGGTCAGCGCGTAGTGGCGCGTGGTGCCGTCCGGGCGCTGCACCGCCATGTCGGTGACGCCGGACGTGCGCGCCGGCGCCACCACGAGCGCGGGAGCGACGCGCAGGATGGCGCCGATGTCGATCACCTCGCCCTCGCGCGGCGCGGTCCACGCCCAGTCGTGGCCCCAGCGGGCCAGGGCCCCGAGCACCGGCAGCAGCTCGCGGGCGCGCGCGGTCAGCTCGTAGTCCACGCGCGGGGGCACCTCGCGGTAGCGCTGGCGGGTCAGCAGGCCGTCGGCCACCATCCGGTTCAGCCGCGAGCGCAGCTGCTCGGTGGAGATGCCGGGGAGCACGCGCTGCAGCTCGACGAAGCGGCGCGCGCCGGAGACGAGGTCGCGGACGATCAGCAGTGTCCACTTGTCGCCGACGAGGTCCAGTGCGCGGGCGTCCGGCGCCCACTGGTCGTAGGGGTGGCGCTTGGGGGGTGGGACGGCGGGCATGCGGGCCCTCCTCGCCGGAGGATGGTGCTCGAGGAGCAGGGATGGTAGGTCCCTCCCGGCAGATTAGCGCCCGCAGCGGCACAAGACGCCATTTTCCTGCCATACGGGGTGCAACCTCGGCGGAAAGTTCGCGCCAGTTTCCGCGGCCGGCGGCGTTTGTACTGAACATGGGCACCGTCGTATCGCTGGAGGGCCACCGCCGGGAGCGCCTGCGCCGCAACCTCGTGGCCCCCGGGGGATGCCCGCGGGCGACGTTCTTCTTCGACCTCTCCTCGCCCTTCACCTACCTGGCGGCCGAGCGTGCTGACCGCCTGTTCGCGAGCCTGATCTGGCGGCCGGCGTGCGCCGCCGCGCTGCACGCCGGCGAGCCTGCGGCCGACGACGTGCGCCGCGCGGCTGC
>JACCQW010000179.1 GCA_013813955.1 Solirubrobacterales bacterium | reverse complement strand
GTCGTGGTGGTCGCGCACAAGCGCCTGGACGACGGGACGCTTGCGCTGCTGGACCGCCACCCCCGCGTGGTGGCCGCGCTGGCCGGCGACACCCACGACCACGCGATCGCTCCCCGGGCCGGCGTCTGGCAGGTCACCACCGCGTCGCTGGCCGACTTCCCCCAGCAGGCGCGCATGTTCCGCCTGGTGGCCACCCGCGGCGGCGGCGTCGCCCTGGAGACCTGGGTGGTCGACCATGCGGGCGGCGGTCTGGCCGGCACGGCACGCGAGCTCGCGTTCATCGACTCCCAGGGCGGGCGCCCCGCGGGCAGCCGCGGGCGCGCCTCGGATCGCAACGCGCGGTTGTTCGCGCCCGGCGGTTAACCCTGAGTTGAGGGTGGGCCATAGTCTGGAGTGATGGACGAACGTGCGCCACGGGTCCTCGTCGTCGAAGACGACCAGGAGATCGCCCAGGTCCTGCTGCGCTCGCTGCGCATGGAGGGTTACGAGGCGCGGGCGAGCTACGACGGCGAGGCCGCCCTGGGCGACGCCCGGGAGTTCACCCCGGACCTGGTCATCCTCGACCTCGGCCTGCCGAAGGTCGACGGCATCGACGTCGCGCGCACCCTGCGCGACGACGGGGACGTCCCGATCCTCATGCTCACCGCGCGCGACGCGGTGGATTCCCGCGTCGAGGGGCTCGACGCCGGCGCCGACGACTACCTCGTCAAGCCCTTCGAGCGCCAGGAGCTGCTCGCGCGCCTGCGCGCGTTGCTGCGCCGCCGGCCGCCGCGCGGCAGCGCATCGCTCGTCGTCGGCGACCTGCAGCTGAACCCCGACACCCACGAGGTGCGCCGCGGTGAGCGCCCCGTCGAGCTCACGCAGCGCGAGTTCGAGCTGCTCGAGTACCTCATGCGCAACGAGCGCATCGTCGTCCCGCGCCAGCGCCTGCTGGAGGAGGTCTGGGGCTACGATCCGTTCGCCACGACCAACACCATCGAGGTGTTCGTCTCCAACCTCAGAAGGAAGCTGGAAGCCGGCGATGAGCCGCGACTCCTCCATACGATCCGCGGCGCGGGCTACGTTCTCCGCGCCTAGGCAGGTCCCCATCCGCTGGCGGCTGGCCGGCGGATCGGCGCTGCTCACGCTCGTGATCCTGTGCGGCTTCGCCGGCGCCGTGGGTGCGCTGATCTCCCAGCGCATCCACGACGACTTCGACCAGGAGGTCACGAGCGCGGCGGACCGGCTGCAGGCCGAGCTGGACTTCGAGCGGCTCGTCGTGGACTCGGCCACGGGCGAGGTCAAGTTCATCGGCTTTCGCCCGAACCTCGACTACTTCGCCGGCGGCAGCCAGGCCATCATCCGGATCGTCACCGACGGCGGCGGCGTGGTGAAGGCCACCGAGCGTACTGCCGACCTCGGGGACCCGCACCTGTTCAGCAACGAGTTCGGGGGCTACCGCGTGGAGACCCGCCCCCTCCCCCGTGTCGCCCCGATCAACGAGCGCCTCTACGTCCAGTACGCCCGGCCGCTGGCCGACGTGGAGGCGACGGTCCAGCGCGTGCGCCTGTTTCTGGTGATCGGCGTGCTCAGCGGGGCCGGGCTCGCCCTGCTGGCGGGGCTGATGATCGCGCGCCGCGCCATGGCGCCGATAGCCCAGCTGACTGTCACCGCGCGCGAGATCGAGCGCACCCGCGACCCCGCGCAGCGCATCCCCGAAGCCGAGGCCGACGACGAGGTGGCAGAGCTGGCCCGGACGCTGGACGGGATGCTGCAGGCGCTGGACGCGTCGCGTTCGGAGACCGAGGCCGCGCTCGCCCGCCAGCGCGAGTTCGTGGCCGACGCCTCGCACGAGCTGCGCACCCCGCTGACCAGCGTCCTGGCCAACCTGGAGCTGCTGGCCGACCACCTCGAGGGCGAGCCGCGCGAGGCGGCGCGCTCGGCGCTGCGCTCCTCCCAGCGCATGCGCCACCTGGTGGCCGACCTGCTGCTGCTCGCGCGCGCCGACGCCGCGCGCCAGGCGCCGCATGTGCCGACCGACGTCGGCGAGGTGCTCGTCGAGGCGGCGGCCGAGCTCGGCCCGGTCTCCGGCGAGCACGAGGTCTCCGTCGATGCCCGGCGCGCGATCGTGGACGGCGCGCGCGACGAGCTGCACCGGCTGGCGCTGAACCTCATGGAGAACGCGATCCGCCACACGCCGGAGGGCACGCACGTGCGTGCCGCGGTGCAGCGCGTCAACGGCGAGGTGCGGCTCGTCGTGGAGGACGACGGGCCGGGCATCCCCGCCGAGCTGCGCGGGCGGGTCTTCGAGCGCTTCGTGCGTGGCGCGGGCGACGGCGGCGGCTCGTTCGGCCTCGGCCTGTCGATCGTCCGCGCGGTCGCCGAGTCCCACGGCGGGCGCGTCGCGCTGGACTCACCCGGCAACGGCGCCGGCCCGTCCCGCGGCACGCGCTTCACGGTGACGCTGCCGGCGGTCAGCGCGTGACCGCCGGCGTCGCGCCGTCCCTTAGACCTCGACGACGACCGGCAGCACCATCGGGCGACGGCGCAGGCGTTCGTAGACGAACGCCGCCAGGTCGTCATGCAGGACCTGCTGCAGGAGGTCGATCTCGCGGATTTCGTCCTTGGCCGCGCGCGCGAGCGAGGCCTCCACCGTGTCGCGCAGCTCGCCGAGCAGCTTGCCTGCCTCGGCGGGGAAGGGCACCCCGCGCAGTATGACCTCGGGCTCGGCCACCGACGAGCCGTCCTGCTCGGAGATCGTGGCCACCACGACGAAGATGCCGTCGGCCGAGAGCATGCGCCGGTCGCGCATCGCGACGTCGGTGACGTCCCCGATGTCCACGCCGTCGACGAAGATCATCCCGGCCTGCTCCTTGTCGGTGAACCGTGCGCCACGCTCGTCGAGCTCGAGCGGCAGCCCGTTCTCGCCCTTGAAGATCGCCGCGGGATCGATGCCGACCGACTCGGCGAGCCGTGCGTGCAGGTGGATGCGCTTGTGGTCGCCGTGGAAGGGCATGACGTACCTCGGCCGCGTCAGGTTGAGCATGAGCTTTATCTCCTCCTGATAGCCGTGGCCGGAGGCGTGGATCGGCGCGTCACTGGTCGTGATCACGTCGCAGCCGATGTGGTAGAGGCGGTCGATCGTGTCGTTGACCGCGCGCTCGTTACCCGGGATCGGGGTGGCGGAGAAGACCACGGTGTCGCCGGCGTGCAGCTCGACCTGCGGGTGGTCGCGATGCGCCATGCGCCGCAGTGCGCTGAGCGGTTCGCCCTGGGATCCGGTGGAGATCACGACGACCTTCTCGTCTGGGTAGTCCGAGATCTCGCGGGGGCCTACGAGCAGCCCCTCGGGCACGTTGATGTGGCCCAGCGAGCGGCCGATGTTGGTGTTCTTGCGCATGGAGCGCCCGACGAGGCAGACCTTGCGGCCGAGGTTCTCCGCGGCGTCGACGACCTGCTGCACGCGGTGGATGTTCGACGCGAACGACGTCACCACGATCCGCCCCTCGCAGCGGCCGAAGACGTCCTGCAGGTTGGGCCCGGCGATGGCCTCGCTGGGCGCGAACCCGGGACGGTCGGCGTTCGTCGAGTCGCCACAGAGCAGCAGCAGCCCCTCCCGCCCGAGCTCGGCCAGCCGGGTCAGATCGGCCGGGACGCCATCGACCGGCGTCTGGTCGAACTTGTAGTCGCCGGTGACGAGCACGGTGCCCAGGTCGGTGGTCAGCGCGACGGCGTTGGCGTCAGGGATCGAGTGCGTCATGTGGACGAGCTCGACGTCGAACGGGCCGGCCTCCAGCCGCTCGCCCGGCCTGACGTCGACGACCTCGACGTCCTTGCTGAGCTTGTGCTCGTCGAGCTTGGAGCGTGCCATCGCCATGGTCAGCGGGCCGCCGTAGACCGGCGGCGCGTCATGGACGCCGAGCTCGCGCAGCAGGAAGGGCAGGCAGCCGAGGTGGTCCTCGTGGCCGTGGGTGACCACGATCGCCTCGATGTCCTCCACGCGACCGCGCAGGTAGGCGAAGTCGGGCAGCACGAGGTCGATGCCCATCATGTCGGCCGTCGGGAAGCGCAGCCCCACGTCCACCAGGACGATGCGGTCCTCGTACTCGAGGACGGTCATGTTCTTGCCGATCTCGCCCAGGCCGCCGAGCGGCAGGACACGCAGCGTGCTGCTCAAGCGCGCGCCCCCAGCAGGCCGTGACGCTCGAGCGCCGCGCGGACCTCCCGGCGCTCCTCCTCGGAGGCCTCGACGAGCGGCAGGCGCAGCCCGCCGACCCGGTGGCCGAGCATCTCGAGCGCCGCCTTGACCGGGATCGGGTTGGTGGTCACTCCCATCGCCGCGTACAGCGGCCGCAGCGAGCGATCGATCTCCTCGCGCCGGTCGGGCTCGGCGACCATGCGCTGCATCTGCTCGCCGACGATGTGGCTGGCCACGCAGATGCCGCCCTCGCCGCCCATCGCGAGCGTGGGCGCGAGCGTCTCGTCGTTGCCGGCGAAGACCCCCAGGCCCTCGACCGGGGCGAGGCTGGCGTTGTTGGCCTGCTTGACATAGTCGATGCGCTCGATCTGCGCGAGCTCGGCGAGCAGGTCGTTGGGCATGTCGGTCGCCGTGCGGCTGGGGATGTTGTAGAGGATCACCGGCTTGTCGGTGGCCCGCGCGACTTCGCCGAAGTGGGCGATCATGCCCCGGCGGTTGGGGCGCACGTAGTAGGGGGTCACGCTGAGCACCGCGTCGACGCCGAGCTCGGTCACGCGCTCGGTCAGGTGCGTGGCGTGGCGGGTGTCGTTGGAGCCGGCGCCCGCCACAACGGCCTTGCCCTCTGGCGCGTGGCGGACGGCCAGCTCGACCACGCGCAGGTGCTCCGCGTCGGTCAGCGTGGTCGCCTCGCCGGTCGACCCGCAGGCCACCACCCCGTCGGAGCCGTGGGCGCACACGTGCTCGAGCAGTGCCACGAACGCGTCCTCGTCGACGCGCAGGTCATCGTCGAACGGCGTGACGATCGCGGTGAGGATGGCTCCCAGGCCGGGCATCGGGCGGAGTATCGCACCCCGCCCGCCCGCCGAAGCGGCGGCTACCTTGAACGGGTGCAGGACTGCCCTCCGCCCGCCGACGCCGAGGCCCGCGAGCTGACCGCGGAGGTGATCGGCGTGCGCTGGAGCGTGCCCGACGGCGACTTCGCCGTCCTGGACGCGGTGACCGCCGAGGGCGAGACCGTGGCGCTGGTGGGCCCGCTGGCGCACGTGCGCGAGGGCGAGTCGTTGGCGGCCGCAGGTGGCTGGCGCTGCCATCCCCGCCACGGCTGGCAGTTCACCGTCGACCGCCTGCGGCTGCTGCAGCCCGTCGGCGAGCAGGCCCTGATCTCCTACCTGACGAGCATCAAGCACGTCGGGCTGCGCGGCGCCGCCACCCTCGTTGAGCGCTACGGGCCCGACGACGTGCTGGCGGCGATCGACCGCGACCCGGGGAGCGCGCTGCGCGCCGTGCCGGGGATCGGACCGGCGCGCCTGCGCGGCGCGGTGGACTCCTGGCGCGAGCATGCGGCGCTGCGCGAGGTGCGGCTGTTCCTCGACACCCACGGCGTCGATGCCACGGTGGCCTCGCGGATCGCCCGCCACTTCGGGTCGGGCTCGATCGAGCGCCTGCAGCGCGACCCCTACGCGATCTGTGAGCTGGACGGCATCGGTTTCTCGACCGCCGACGCGCTGGCCCAGGCGCTGGGCACGCCGCCCGACGCACCCGGGCGCCTGGCCGCCGGGACCCTGCACGCGCTGGCGCAGGCGGAGACCGACGGGCACTGCCATCTCCCCCGCCCCGAGCTTGAGGCCCGCGCCGCCCGCCTGCTGGGAGGGTCCGACGTGGCCGACGCGATCGATGAGCTCGCGGCGCGTGGCAAGGTGATCGCCGAGAAGGGCCGCGTGGCCGATGCGCGTCTGCATGCCGTCGAGGAGCGCCTCGGGCGCGCCGTGCGCGACCTGCTGCATGACCGGCCGCAGCTGCGCCTGCGCCGGCGCGCACCCGAGCGCCCGGCGGCCGGCTCATTCGTCCCCAGCGACGACCAGTGGCGCGGCGTCACCCAGGTGCTCGAGCACCGCCTCTCGATCCTCACCGGCGGGCCGGGCGTCGGGAAGACCCAGGCCATGCGCACGCTCGTCGACCTCCTGGCCGCCGAGGGCCGCACGGTCCGCCTGTGCGCGCCGACCGGAAAGGCCGCCCGGCGGCTGGCCGAGCTGACCGGGGCCGAGGCGACGACGATCCACCGCCTGCTGGGGTGGGTTCCCGGCGAGGGCTTCAGCCGCGACCGCGAGGACCCGATCGAGGGTTGCGACGTGCTCATCGTCGACGAGGCGTCGATGCTCTCGGTGCGCCTGGCCGAGGCGCTGCTCGGCGCGGTCGGGCCGCGGACGCACGTGCTGCTCGTCGGCGACGTCGACCAGCTCGCGCCCGTCGGCCCGGGGCGCGTGCTGGGGGACCTCCTGGACTCGGGCTCGGTGCCGGCCACGCGGCTGACCGAGGTATTCCGCCAGGCCGCGCGGTCGATGATCGTCCGGGCGGCGCACGCGATCGACGACGGCGAGTACCCGCCGACCGTGCCGCGTCGCGGCGACGTGCGCGACTTCTTCGTCGTCGCCCGCGAGGGGCCGGAGGCGATCTTCGCCGAGGTCTGCGCGCTGGCCGCCGAGCGCCTGCCCGCGCACTTCGGCCTGGACCCCGCCGCCGACGTCCAGGTCCTCGCCCCCATGCACAAGGGCCCGGTGGGGATCGACGCGCTCAACACCGAGCTGCGGGCGCGGCTGAACCCCGACGGCGAGCGCATCGAGGGCACGCCGCTGCGCGTGGGCGACAAGGTCATGCAGACGCGCAACTCCTACGAGCACGACCTCTTCAACGGGGAGCGCGGAGTGCTCGTCCACCACGACTCAGAGCGCGGCCGCGTGCTCTTCGCCGGGGACGACGGCCGACGCCTCACGCTGCACGTCGGCGCGCTGGACACGATCCGCCTGGCCTACTGCGCGTCGGTCCACAAGGCGCAGGGCTCCCAGGCCAAGGCGATCGTCGTGCCCGTCTTCCGCGGGCACCACATCATGCTTACTCGCAACCTGCTCTACACGGCGGTCACGCGCGCGCAGGAGGTCTGCGTCGTCGTCGGCGAGCCCGCCGCACTGGCCGGCGCGCTGCGTCGCACGGACGCACGCCGGCGCCACACGCGGCTGCGCGAGCTCGTGGGGGACGGCTGAGCCGCGGTCAGGAGGGGGCGGTCTGCCCGGTTGGAAGGAGGTCGGTCTTGCACCCCGGGACGCCGATCTCGTCGACGATCTCGTTGTTGCGCCGCAGGGCCGTGTTCAGGCGGGCGGTGAGGGCGGAGAACACGCGCTCGGGATCGGTGTCCTCACGCAGCGCCTCGACCACCTGATCGAGGAGGTCGATCACCTGCCTGCCCAGGCGCTCACCCTCGCGATGGCGGTCGCCGAACTCGGCGGGTGGCTGCACCGCCTCGAACTCCTTCTGCTTCCTGCGCGTCAGATCGGCAACCTCGTCGAAGTAGTCCGCGATCGCCTCCGGCGTGGCCGCCTCGGGCTCGCCGAGCGCCCTGGCCTCGCGCTCTGACTTCTCGCACTCCGTCTTCAGAAGCGTGCGGTACTCGGGCACCGAGAGCGGGTCCGACCCGGCCCCGGCGGGCCCCTCCTCGTCCTCGCCGCCGCCGCACGCGCCGAGCCCGAGCGCGGCGCCCAGCAGGGCGGTCAGCAGCAGGTGGCGCACAGGCCTCCGATACCCGCACGGCACCCGTTCAACCCACCGGCCGCCGGCCGATGCGGCTGGGGGCCGTCAGGTCATGGGCTCGCGGCGCGCAAGGCGCCTAGAACAACAGGTGCTCGAGACCGACCACCGGCGACCGCGGCAGGCCGGCGACGCGCCGCACCGCGAGCAGCACGCCGGGCATGAACGAGGTGCGGTCGGTCGAGTCGTGGCGGATCGAGAGGGTCTGGCCGACGTCGCCGAGCAGGACCTCCTGGTGGGCCACGAGCCCGGGCAGGCGGACCGAGTGGATCGGCACCTCGCCCTCCATCAGCTCGGCGGTGCGCGCCGCGGTGCCGCTCGGCGCATCGAGCTTGCCGTCATGGTGAAGCTCGACGATCTGCGCCTTGGCCATGTGGTGGGAGGCCTCGACGGCGAAGCGCATCATCAGCACGGCGCCGATCGCGAAGTTGGGAGCGAAGAAGGCGTTGGCGGGCGGGCTGGGCCCGAGCGCGCGGATCGGCTCGATGTCGAAACCGCTCGTCCCGATGACGACGTGCACCCCCGCGGCCAGGCATTCCAGGGCGTTGGCCGTCGCGGTGTCCGGGCGCGTGAAGTCCACGACGACGTCCGCGTCGCCCAGCACGTCGCCCAGCGCCGTCCCCAGCGCCGGATCCGCCCGGCCGGTGAGGGTCAGGTCCTCGGCGCCCTCGACGGCCTCCACGACCGCCTGACCCATGCGCCCGGCGGCGCCGGCGACCGCGACGCGGATACTCATGGCCAACGCCTCGGCCCGGATTCGGCGGCGACCATGGTCGAGCGATGGCTCGATGTCACGCGGCCGCCACCAGCCCGGGCGCCACCGGCTCCAGCGCGCGGCGGAATGCATCCTCGTCGGCGCCGACCCCCGCGGCGCTCAGCAGCCCGGGCGCCAGCAGCTCGGCGGCCAGCGCGTGGACGTCGTCGAGGGTCACCGCCTCGATGCTCTCGACCACCTCGTCGACGGAGAGCAATGGCAGGTCGGCGAGCACCGATGCGCCGAGCCGGCTCATTCGCGCCGCGGTGGACTCCAGCGAGAGCACGATGCGCCCCTTGACGTTCTCCTTGGCCCGCTCGAGCTCCTCGCCCGTGGCGCCGTCGGCCCGGAAGCGCTCCAGCTCCTCGGCCACCACGGCCATCGCGGGGCCGAGGTTGTCCGGCCGCGTGCCCAGGTACAGGCCGACCTGACCGGTGTGGGCGAACAGTGCCTGGAAGGTGTACACGCTGTAGGCCAGCCCGCGGCGCTCGCGCACCTCCTGGAACAGCCGCGAGGACGACGTCCCGCCCAGCACGTTGTCGAGCACCCGCAGCGCGAAGCGCCGCTCGTCGTCGCGCGCCAGCCCCGCCGCGCCCAGGCAGACGTGGTACTGCTCGGTGTCCTTGCGCAGGAAGCGCAGCTGGGCCGCGCGGGGGCCGGGCGCGGACGCCGTCCCGGGCACGGCGGCGGGCGCCGGGCGCTCGGGGACGTCGATCGCCCCCGCGAGCTCGACGAGCGCGTCGTGGTCGACCGCGCCGGCGGCGGCGATGACGACGTTGCTGGGCGCGTAGCGTTCGCGGTGGAACGCGGCGAGCCCGGCTGCCGGCGTGCCCGCGACGACCTCCGCGCGGCCGATGATCGCGCGGCCGAGCGGATGGTCGCCGAATACCGCCTCGCCGAGGACGTCGAAGACCTTGTCCTGGGGGTCGTCCTCGTACATCGCGATCTCCTCGAGCACGATCTCGCGCTCGTTGGCGAGATCGTCCTCGCCGAAGCGCGGGCGCCAGACCATGTCGCTGATCACGTCGAAGGCCTCGGGCAGGTGCTCGTCGATCACGCGGGCGTACACGGACGTGGACTCCTTGCCGGTCCCGGCATTCAGCTCGGCGCCCATCGTGTCGAAGAGCTGGTCGATCTCCAGCGAGCCGTAGCGGTCGCTACCGCGGAAGAGCATGTGCTCGACCAGGTGTGACAGGCCGGCCTGCTCCTCGGACTCCCCCGCCGACCCGGCCCCGATCCAGAGCCCGAGCGCCACGGATCGCACGGAGGGCATCGCCTCCGTGACGACCCGGACGCCCGAGTCCGTCACGTCTAACCGGTGCTGCACGCGGAGCCGTCTCCGGTAACCGAGCGCGGAGTGTGCAGCACCGAAAGCGAAGCGGTTACCGGCAGGGTGCTAGCCGCGCTCGGGATCGCCGTGGCGCGGGCGGCCCGAGCCCCGCGGGCCCCGGTCGCGATCGCGCCCACCGCGGTCGCCG
>JACCQW010000174.1 GCA_013813955.1 Solirubrobacterales bacterium | reverse complement strand
CGCATCAGGTCGTCCGGGCCGGAGCAGGATGGCCGGTCGCGTGATCGATCCTCATCGCAAGCGGGTCGTCGGGGTGCGGATGATCTGACGCAGGTCCCGATTGCGGCGTGGGCTGAGCAACGGTCGGCGGCACGTACCCAGAGCGCATGGGACGCTGCTAGGCCCCGAGCGGCGTTCTTCCGGACCTGCTTGGTCGTCGTCCGACGCTTCTTGGGCCTGAATGCCGCCGACAACAGGCGCGCGTCACCGGCCCGGCTGCGGTGGTGCATGTACTTCATGGTGGTCTGGATGTCGGCGTGGCCCATCCACGCCTGGACCTGCACGATCGTGGCCTGGTTGATGGCGATCGAGCCGAACGTGTGGCGTAGGTCGTGGAAGCGCAGAGGACGGAGCTCGGCCTTCGCGAGTGCCTCTTGTAGCGGCGGCGCAGGGCTGAGCCGTCCAGGAACTCGCCGCGCTCGCCGGGGAAGACGAGGTCGCCACGGGCGTGCGGGACGCGGTCGCGATGGTTCTTGAGGAGGCCGCGGACCTGTTCGGCGGTGGGGACGGTGCGGGTGAGGCCGGACTTGGGGGCGGTGAGGGTGCCGAGTGAGTAGGAGCCGTAGACGTGCAGGGCTTCGGTGTCGAAGTCGACGTCGCCCCAGCGCAGGGCGATCAGCTCGCCCATTCGCAGGCCGGTGAAGGCGGGTCGCCAAGCTGACCGCCCGGGTCGCCGCTCAGTACGAGCGGATCGCGTCGTTGGAGCGGCAGTTGGGTCGCTCGTCGCGGAACTCCTCGCAGCCGCCGAGCGTCGATCGGCCCAGCGCGCCGCCTAGGCGTGGCAGGGATCCGTCGGGGCGCAAGCAGGGCGGCCAGCCTGGGCATGAGGGCAAGGGCGGTCGACGAGGTCATCACGCACTGGCCGACCGAATGCGATTGTGGGCACGTGTTCTTGGTGGCTGACCGGGTCGCTATCGGCGAGCCGGCGCGGCGTCAGGTCGAGGAGCTGCCGGTGATGGCCGTCAGGGTGACCGAGCCCTGCGAGGACGCCTACGGGTTCGCGAGTCGCGCCCTGCGCGGCAGGTGCCGTCTGGGTACCAGATGCGTACCAGGAGGGGTCGTGGTGAATTGAGCACGTCCCGACCCACAGCGGAGTTGTCCATGGGCGGAGCTAACCCGCGGCTGGCTCAACGGAGGGAACGAGGTCATGAACGCTTCTGACCAAGCGGCGCTAGGTCCGGCGTGACTCAGGGCATGCCGCCGACAACCGCTCCGTGTGCCTAAACTTGTCGTCGAGATGAGCGGACTACGCGAGGAACTTTCAGACGCGGAGTATCGATCTCTCAGCGAACAGAAGGCCCAGGACTACAGGGCGTTTGTTCAGATGATCCCACCGCTGATCGCTGTTGCGGGAGCGATCTATGCGGGAGGCCTGGCAAAGAGCAGCGCTCTCGCGATCGCGCTCTCGCCGATCCCGCTCGTCGTCGCCGTGTGGCAACTCGTCGGCAACACCCGCTTACAACTGCAGCTCATCACATATCTCGCGGTTTTCGGGCCCTCCGAACAGGGTCGCTGGGAACGCGACATCGCGGAAGCCAGGCCAAAGTTCTGGGGGCGTCACACGGCACCACTCAATCGCAAGGGGCTTCGGTTAAGCGCCTGGACCATCTGGCTTTTCTTCTCCACGCTCACAACGGTCATCATCCTGCTGTTCCCGCCGATGGTGGGCCTACGTCACGGATGGCTCGTAACAGGGATCGGCGCGCTGGTCTATGGCGCAGTGTTCTCCTGGCTCTATCGCTATGCCGCAGGCATCGAAGATCTTCGCGAGGACTGGACCGCGATCTGGGAAGAACAGAAAGGCGAGCAATCTGCCGATTCTTGACGAGCGCGTGTCGGTAGTCATCTGCGCCTACAACGAAGCACGATTCATCGGTGGCTTGCTTGCAAGTCTGAAGCGTCAGTCGCTGGTCCCGGGCGAGGTCATTGTCGTAGACGACGGATCTATTGACAGCACGGCAGAGATCGCGCGAGCGCACGGCGCGAAGGTCTTGCGCTCAACACACGTAGGTCCCGCGGCGGGGCGGAATCTCGGTGTCGACACCGCCTCCGGCGAAGTCGTCATCTTCGCTGACGGAGACATGACTTGCGGTCCGGACTATGTCCGGGATCTGAGCGAGCCGATTCTTGCGGGTCGCGCGGTGGGCACGTTCACGGCGGAGCTCTACGTTGGCGAGCCCGCTAACCGATGGTCGCGAGCCTACTGCGATATTCGGCGCCTGGGGTATCCCAGGATGCTTCCGCCTGACTTCCCGGCGACTTGGGAGAACTTTCGGGCGATCGGCCGAGTTGCGTTCCAGGAAGTCGGCGGCTACGACGATGTGGGATATGGCGAAGACATGACTCTCGCGCCGAAACTAGGCGTCATGGCAATCCGCGTTGAGGGCGCGGCGTGCTGGCACCACAACCCTGATAGCCCGAAGGAGATCTTCGAGAACGGGCGCTGGATCGGTCGTGGGCACGACATCAAGCGTGTCGCGCGGCCGTGGCGCGATAACTCGCCGCTCAAGTCTCTTATCCGCTCGCTGGCGGATGTGAGAGGCGGTTCTGCGTGGAGCACGATCCTGGCTAGGCAGTGCTACTCGGCCGGCGTGCTGACCGGGCTCATCGGCCGGCGCTTGGGTATCGCTGGACACGCAAAATGATCGGTGTCGAACCGACCGCCAGCATCATCGTGGTCTCGTTTCGCGGATCGGAGCGTCTGCCCCCGACGTTGCGAGCGCTGTCCGAGCAGGACACTCAGGAACCCTTCGAGGTCATCCTCGTGGCGTCGGGCGACGACAACGGATGGACGGCTAGCATCACTTATGAATTCCCGTGGGTCTCGATTGTGTCAATCCCGCACCGGCTCCGGCCGGGGCCTGCACGCAACGTCGGCGTTCAAGCGTCGTCCGGTCGTGTCATCGCTTTCGCACCAGATGACGGGATTCCGCGCCGAGATTGGCTAAGACGCCGGGTCGCATTGCACGCGCAAGGTGCGGAGATCGTCGGCGGATCCATCACCAACGCGGATGGACACCGATACATCCAGCGCGTCTCGCACCTTCACGAATACGCGGCTCTCGCCCCGCACACGCCGACGCTTCAGGCTCAGGCAGTTCCACACGCCATTTCGTACGTCCGGACAATCTACGACACGGTCGGTCCGTACCCCGAGGACGTACTGACCGGAGAGGACACCCTCTTCAATACCGCAGCGGCCTCATTCGCCCGCCGAGTGGAGTTCGACGGCGACATCCAGATGGGGCACCCGGCTCTCCCGACATGGAAGGCCAACCTGCGCCATCAGGTCCAACACGGGCGAGGGCTAATGCAGTGCACACTTGAGCATGGTCTGCTCTCGACGATCGGACTACCGACATCGCGCCGCGAGGCGGCATGGCGATGTCTCGCGGTCTATCCCTCGACTTGCGCTTGGAAGAAGTGGCAGAGGGGTCGGCGGCAGCCAATGTCAAAGCGAGCGCGAGACTTGATGCTCTTCGCCGGAGTCTTCGTTCTGGCGGTTGCGACGGGGCTCGGCGCCCTCCGAGAGTGGAACGAGCGTCCAGTCGGTCCCGAGCACGGTTGACCGCCCGACGCGAAGGTGACGTTCAGACGCGGGGGCTTTTTCCTGTCTTGGAGTTGGCTGGGCCCGTTACCACCGGACCTCGCGAACCGAGCCCTATCGCTCGAGGAGCTCCAAGAACGCTCGCGGTGAATACACGGGGATCCGATCCTCCAGTCCGAGAAGGTGCCGGTCGCCCGACACCAGCGCGGCGTGCTGCTCTGCGGCCAGGGCGATGAGGTAGTCGTCACCGGGATCGCTCGACCGCACCGGCGGATCTCCGGTCGGGTCGTCGACGAGCGACGCTCCGGCGCGGAACCACCGCACGGCCGCCTCGCCGTCCTGCGCCGAGATGTGGCGTCGCAGCTTGGGATACGCCAGAGCCCGCTGGAGCTCGTCGAGCACCAGCGGCGAGACGATCATCTCGAAGCGCCCGGCGTGCCAGCTGGACAGAACCTGGGCCGGTGCTCCCTTCGCGGAGAGGAGTCCCGAGATGACGACGTTCGGGTCGAGGACGGCCCGCACGCCTCAGGATCGCCGGCGAAGACGCGTGTCGTGCTGCGCCTCCAGTGCAAGCGCGTCGGCCTCGGTGGCAGGCAGTGAGGACTGCCCCCACATCCTCTCCAGGAAGTCGATGCCGAGATCACGCCGTAGGGCTTCCTCAATCACCTCGCTGTCACCGCGGCCCGCCCGAGCAGCCCGAACCTTGATCGCCTTGAGGACGTCGCCGTCGATGGTGAGGGT
>JACCQW010000159.1 GCA_013813955.1 Solirubrobacterales bacterium | reverse complement strand
GGCGACGACGGGCCGGAGCACGGCCCGGGATCGTCGCATGCCGCGGGGTCCGCGTGTGCCGGTCGTGTGAACGCGCAAGTTCTGTCGAGCCGCTACGTTACAGGGGATGTGCGCCGCGTCCTGATCGCGCTCCTCGCCCTGCTCGCGCTGCCGCCCGCCGCCGGCGCGCAGCTTCCCGGGGCCGTGGATCTCACCGTGCCCGCCGCGCGCGACACGACCCCGGTCGTGCTGACCGGCGCCCGGCTCGGCGCGTGGGCCGCGCCGGCCGAGCAGACGGCCAAGCTGCCCCTGACCGACCTCGCCGCGCCCGACGCGCCGGGGCACAACCACTACGCCGAGCCCGAGCTCGCCACGAAGGATGCGCTCGGCGCGGGGCTCGCCGTCAAGCGCCTGCTCGCCTACCGCTGGACCGGCACGCGGCTGAAGCAGATCCCCGTGCAGGTCGACGAGGTCTTCACGCGCTACCTGGACAACAGCGCCTCGGGCTTTGCGGTCTACTCCGGCCAGGACCGCCACACGACCTACGCCTATGACCGCGAGGGCTTTCGCTTCCGCGCCGACGGGCCCGCGGAGAACCCGTGCCTGGCCCGCCGCGAGTCGGCCGATGCGCGCGACCCGGTGGCGGGGCTGGACGCCGACGACGAGATCGCCTTCATGTACGCCGACGCCGGCGCCCGACTGCCGGCGACGACGGCCTGGCCGGCGGGCATCGAGGCCCTGCGCGAGGTCGCGCTCACCGATCCCGTGTCGGAGAGCGCGCCGCAGCGCTTCGTCTACCTGGCCCGGGCGGCGACCGGCGGGCCACGGCCCGCATTCGACGCCTCGAACGGCTACGTGCGCTACGAGCGCGACGCGGGCGCGGACCTCTACGCCTTCTCGCAGTCCACCTACGAGGGCTACGGCAACGCGCCCCAGGGCGTGTACTGCGACGCGCAGGGAGCCGTCGTGCGCGACGCCGGCGGCACGCCGAAGATCGGCCGGCGACGCCCGCGTGACGGCGCGACGCTCACCACCGCCCGCTACCGCTTCCGCTACGACGGACGCTGGCTGATGACCGCGATCGAGATCTCGCCCGACGGCGGGCGCAGCTACGGCCCCGACCTCGTCGACCGCTTCAAGGCCCGCGCGTTCGCACAGGACCCCGGCTCGGAGACCCCGTGCTGCGGCTACGAGGAGGAGGACGCCAACTGGGGCGGCTCGTCGACGCTGCTCGGCGAGAAGGTCGGTCCCGTGCGCGCGATCCGCGAGACGTGGGGCGCGGACTCGGGCACCAACGTGATCCGCCGCGAGACCTTCTACCGCGAGGAGATGCGCCAGAAGACCTGGCTGCGCGTCCACCCGATCCCCCCGCTGGACGGCATCTACGCGCAGTGGGACTTCAACGCCGGGCGCATGACGCGCTTCTACAACGCGCGCACGCCGCAGGGCGTCGCCGTCGACGGGCGCAACGACGAGGTGCTGGGCAACCTCGACGATCCCTGCAACGTCAACTACGACGCCAACGACACGTCGGCGCTCGACCAGGGCTACCGCACGCTCGCCCGCCGGCTCGGCACCTGCGAGCTGCCCTACCACCAGTCGGTCGACCTGCTCGACCCGCTCTTCTCCGATGCCAACGCCGGTATGGGCTGGGGGGTCACCGCGGGGCCGCACGGCTCGATCGTCGACCGCATCACACTCGCCACCGACACGTCGGCGGGCGGTGCCGCGCAGTCCGCCGTGGCCGTGCCCTACTACCGCGACGACGCCTGCTTCGACGACGGCACCGGGTCAGACCCCGGCCCCAAGGTCAACTTGCGCTCCGGCGACGAGCCCCGCACCGCCTCCGACGGGACGCCGCGGCGCTGCTGGGCGCCCGCGGACGGGGCGCCCGACGGCAGCGACCGCTACTTCCAGGGCTCGATCGCCACGCATGGGGTGCACCTGCTGTTCGTCGCTGACTCCGACAACGCCCGGTTGCAGCTGCCGGTGAACGAGATCGTCAACGAGTGGCAGATGGTGATGCTTCCCGGCCAGCGCGACGCGCGCGCGGGCGAGGCCTACGGGCGCGCCTTCGAGAAGCCGCTGGCGAGCACCGTGCTGCCGCGCTCGCCCGCGCTCGAGCAGGTCAAGCGCGGCCTCGGCGTGCGCCTGCCGTAGATAGATTGCGGCCGTGAGCTGCGCGCGTGCATGGGTCGCCGAGGCCGGCGAGGCCGAGACGGTCGCCGGACTGCTCGTCGAGTTCCGCGACCACCTGGGCTCCGACTGGCCGTCGGCCAACGCGTTCCTGGCCTCCGTCGAGCGCCTGATGGAGGACCGCGACACCGAGTTCATGCTGGCCGCCCGCGACGACGACTCGCCGCCCGCCGGCGTGCTGCAGCTGCGCTTTCGCTTCAGCGTGTGGCGCGCGGCGCCCGACGCGTGGCTGGAGGACCTGTTCGTCGCCGAGAGCGCGCGGCGCACCGGCGCGGGCGCCGCGCTCGTCTCGCTGGCGATCGAGCGTGCGACCGAGCGGGGGGCCAAGCGCATCGAGCTCGACACGAACGAGGCCAACCAAGCGGCGCTCGGTTTGTACGAGGGCCTGGGCTTCTCCAACCGCTCCAAGGGCGCCGGCGCGGGGCGCGACCTGTTCCTGGGGCGTCCCCTGGGCCCGCCCGGGCATGAAGGGCACACAGAATCGGACGCCGGGTGAGTTCGTCCGAGGAATGGACGACCGCTGAGCACGCCAACCGCTACCTGGCCCTGGCGGACAGTGTTCCGCACCGCGCGGAGGGAGAGGGCGTCCTGTCCGAGCAGGTGCCTCGCGACGCTCGTCGCATCCTCGACCTCGGGACGGGCGACGGCCGCCTGCTCGCTCTTCTCCAGGTCGATCGTCCCGAAACGCTCGGTGTGGGCCTTGACTTCTCCGAGGTCATGCTCGAGGCGGCACGCGAGCGCTTCGCGGGCGACGAGCGCATCGAGCTCGTCAAGCATGACCTCGCAGAGCCGCTGCCCGCCCTTGGGCGCTTCGACGTCGTCGTCTCGTCGATGGCCATCCACCATCTCGAGCACGAGCGAAAGCGCTCGCTGTACGGCGAGGTCTTCGATCTGCTCGAACCCGGCGGGGTGTTCGCGAACTTCGAGCATGTGGCGTCGGCGACCCATCGCCTGCACCTGGCGTTCTTCGCGGCGATCGACGAGCCGCTCGAGCACGAAGATCCCTCTGACCGCCTGCTCGACGTCGAGACGCAGCTCGGTTGGCTGCGCGAGCACGGCTTCGACGACGTCGACTGCTACTGGAAGTGGCTCGAGATGGCCCTTCTCGCAGGCGTCAAGCCCGACGAGCGGCGGTAATCGCGCCGGATGGTCCGATGGCCGGCAGCGACTTTCGGCATCGCGGCACTCTCAGCGGCGGCTGGTGCTGCCACGGCAGCTGGCTGCTCGGACGGCGCCACGGGCGCGAGGAAGTCTCCCTCCCACTCCTCCTCGCCGACATCGGGCGCCTCTCCACCCTGCCGGTCGTGATGGTGGCGTTGTGGGCAGCGGGGTGTGGAGGCGGTGGCGAGCCACCTCCCGCTGCCGCAGGCGGTACGCAGACGCACAGCGCTCAGCAGCCCTCGCGCAAGACCCCAACGCGTCTCACTGGCGGCCCCTTGGTGTTTCGAGTGCGGGGAGCGACCCGCCCCACCCCAGCCTTTGGCGACCCCCAGCTGCGCTACGTGCTGATCTTTCGCCTCAACCGCCCGCCGAAGTTCTCTCGAGGCGTCCTGAGGCCATCCGGAGCCGCCACGCGACTAGGCAATGTCCAGATCGCCAACCTCGAGTTCGACGACGAGGACTACGCAATCTTCGACTTTGATCCCGTCGATCTTCGCACGGGACAAGTTCAACCCGATCGCGACAACTGCTTCATCGGCGAGATCAGGAACGATAGGCCGGCGACCGTGCGGGCTCTTGACGCCATCCGACATGACGACCGTACCCCGCCGAGTGGACGCCGGGCCATGCGGCTCGTCAGCCCGCTGATCGCCGGGTCGTCCGACTTGCCCCTGACGTGAGGTGTCGAGCACTGTCGTTAGTCGGCCTCGGATCTCGCATGTTCTGCGAATTGGTATTCAAGGGCCAAAGCCTTCCTAGCGAGGTGGGTGACCTCTTCCGCATCTGAACGCTTTCCTTGAAGGAGCTGAGCAGCTCGGGTAAGCAACTCCTCCAGTTCTTCGTAGTGTTGCTCGGCGCACTGTGCGCTACGCGCCGCCATGGCGCCGTCTAGATGTGAGGGCAGTGTTTCGGCGAAAACGCGATCGCTAGCGCTTAGCAATACCGGGTCGCGTGCATCGAGATAGACGGAGAGTCTCGAGAGAAGCGAAGAATCGACGCGAGCGCGTCTAGCGAGAAGCAAATAGGGCCTGAGGCGGGCAGCTTCTCGAATGAGGACAGCCGATGCACCGAACGGCTTGAGTCTCGATGTTGCGAGATCTCGGACGGCCGCGTCAGCCTCGGCGAGATGGGCGACCCGCGTCCCGTTCATTGCAACCCGCACCTCAAGATCGTCGGGAACGACGATCAGATCCGCGCGATCGGCCAGACGAAACAAGCGGTCCTTGTTCGACGACGTACTCACCTCGATCGCCGCAAACCACCGGTCCGACAGGATCGCCACAAGGTCGGGGCCAGGATCAAATCCATGCAGAATCTCGATGTGTCTCTCTCGCAGGTGGTCGCGTACGCGCGACTCAAACTCGAGTTCGTTCGCGGGTCGCCTCCGCGGCGTGGAATGCGCGCCGACTATTGGCGTGCCCGAGACACCGTGCGCACCCGCGAACGTACGAGGTCCAGCAACTGCGCCGTCGAGGTGTGCATCGGTGAGGTCGGCGGCCGCGAACGTTGCCTCAAGCAGGACAGCCTGCCGCAGGTCCGCCCCGACCAGCGAAGCGCGATCAAGACGCGCCCCGACGAGCTCGGCTCCACGCAGGTCGGTGTCGTCCAGAAGCGCGCCCGTAAGGTCAGCGCGCGCGAGGAGTGCCCGTCGCCACGTGCTGCGCAATCCATGAGCGCCCATCAGCTGGGCATCCGAGAACGTGGCCTTAGATGCGTCGGCTGAAAAGAGCGACGTCCCGGACATGCGAGCCCCGTCGAACGCTGCTCGGATGAGCACCGTGCTGTCGAGGAGGGAGTTGCGCAGATCGGCGCCCTGGAGCTGAGCACCAGCGAGGATTTGCTCGCGCAAGTCCAGTTGCCTTAGATCGGCGCCCGGCATCACTAGAGGTGCTCCGGCCGCACCATCGGTCTCCCAGTACACGCGACTCGCCTGAAGCCGTTCGTGGAGATCGCCAGACGGTAGTAGCACGCTAGTTGCCATGAGCACCCGCTCCGAAGCTCGAGAGATCTTCCTCACGCGGGTAAAATCGCACTAGCGCCGCGTCGATGTTCGAATCGGCGGTCACGACGTTGATGAGCTCTTGCGCCTGCGCCACCGTGAGACGTCGCAGGTCGAAGACGACGCCCTTCCCGAGCTGCTGCTGGCCGATCGTACGGACGGCTTCTGTCTGGACATCGAAGGCACCAGGGTACCCCTGCGGTGGAGGCGTCGCGGCCCTACTGGATCGGCTCTCGATGCGGTGAACGATCGCCGCCTGAGAGTGCGGAGCCTTGAAGTCCCAGACCTGGCCGTAGCCGTCTCCAGCGTCGCCCCAGTGCGGACGCGTTACGGTCGGCTCAAGCAATCCCACGATTTCGAGCGTGAGTGCGAGTCGTGCCTCGCAGCGGGACTGATCGGTGATCCTCCCGCCCTGGCCATCGCGGTCCTCGGACAGCGCCAGCCAACGATCACGGAGATCCGGCGTGATGGGACGTAGCAGCGAGCACGGGTCAGGAACAAGCACTCACGGCATCATGCCGGTGCGGGGGCGGTGCCGTCGCCCGTCCAGCACCGCGTCTTTACGAGCCTCGTTCCAGCGCGATGGCCTGATGGCACCGTCCGAGACGTGAACGAGCGTTCTCGCGGCGCTCTTCCGGCACTTGCAGTCCCACAAGGACCATCCGTGGCTCCGTCGGTGCCGGCAAGTTCAGCAGCCGGCCGGCGAGCGCCCGCAGTCAGCCTGGAGTCCGGCCAGAGCGCCTTTCAGCGACCCGCTCAAGTTCCGGCCCGCTTCTGGCACCGTGCTGCTTTCGCGCAAACCAGCACTCTCGTCAGCACCACGGCACGGCGTGTCCCCTCTTCGCACATAGCGACGCGATTGGCCCCCGCGGGCCGCTGCTCCTTGCGAGAGCCGAGAGCTTGGCGGCGGCCTATCCGCGCCGCCGCCCGAACGACCGAGCCCGCCGCGCCGCGCGCCGCCGGGGCCGGGGTGCAGCCGCCCCCCTCGCGTCCAATCGCCCCCCTTGGGAATCTCGGTTAGGTGCCGGCTGCGAGCGGAGGAGCACTGGTCCGGAGCGAACGTTGTACGTCCCAGAGGAACAGGTCGAGCGCTGCTGGACATGCCCCGAGTTCGTCCGCCCAGCGGAGGTACGCGTCTTCGACGGCGAGGTAGTCGCGTGGAAGCGTGGTGTCACGCACGACGTCGGCCTCGACGAGGGCTCGGAGCAGGTGCACGTCGAGGATTGCCACGTTCCGCGCCCATCCGCAGTTGCGGAGCACCCAACTGGCGGTCTTCATGCCCACACCAGGGCACTCACATAGCCATGCGCGCCGGTCGGATTCGTCGCTTCGGGCTTTCAGGCCGCGTCGCAGCCCGTCCTGCAAAGCAACCCAACTGACGGCCTCGGTGATCAGGTGCGCCTTGCGAGTAGGAAACCGGTAGCGCCTCAGGCTGCCGTCTCGACACCGCGGCTCAAATTGCGGCTTCCCGAGCTCGCTGCGCAGTGCCTCACCTAGGGTAGCGTGAGTCCAAGATGCGTCGAAGGGGTACATCGCGAGTACAACATCGGTCGCTGACATCGCGAGCTCGAACGTCACGCCATGGCCGCCCAGCAGGCAGAAGATGAGCTCTCTGCGGAGGGCTCTTTCGTCGGCGGGGGTCCTTGTCGCGGCGTCCACATATCGGGAGCTATGACGAGCCCAGACGGGAGCCCACCACAGCTCGCTGGTCCGCGCTGAGCATGGGACAGGCGCCGCGTCCTTCACGTGCTCCTCCAGTCGGCCTGCGTCCGTCGATTCCTCACAGGCGCGAGTCTGCGCCCGTGCGGATGCTCTCGTCCGAATGTGGCATCTAGATCGGACGCTATCGCGGCCGGTACAGGCAGCGGCTGGTGCAGGTCTCCGCAATCTCGACGGCGGACAGTCCGGGTAGAGCTCCACTCAGGCGGTCCCAGATCCAAGCTGCCAGCAGTTCGCTGGTGGGGTTGTCCAAGCCCGCCATCTCGTTGAGATAGCGGTGATCGAGCTCATCGTGAAGGGGGCGCCACGCTTCGGAGATCTCGGCGAAGTCACAAACCCACCCTTCCGGTTCCGCCAACATCCCTGCGACGAAGACGGTGACGCCGAAGGAGTGTCCATGGAGACGTCTGCACTTGTGGCCTTCAGGGGCGTGGGGCAGCAGATGTGCTGCCTCGAAGCGGAAGGAGCGTGAGATCTCCCAGCTCATGGGATGCCAAGGATCTTGTGCAGCTGCAAGCTGAGATCCCACGCCGGCCGCTGTTGGCACGTGGCTAGGGTCAGGCGGGCGTTGGCCGCGGCTTCGGTCCCGTCGATCGGCTGGAGAAAGCGATAGCGGAAGTCGAGTCGTTCCAGGTCGTCGAGATCGAGCGCCGTTTGGGGCCACGCGATCTTGATCTCGTCGCCCGAGACCTGTCGCAGAGGCGCGCCGGCCTTCGGACTCACGCAGATCCAGTCGACGCCGGCGATCACGTGCCTCGTCCCATTGGTCTCAATGGCGATCTCGGCACCGGCGTCGTGCAACGCGTCGACAAGGCGACTATCGAGCTGCAGCGTCGGCTCACCGCCGGTAAACACCACGAACGGCTTGGCGGAGCCCGGCCAACATCGGACGATCGCCTTGGCGAGGTCGGCGGCGGACGCGTACACGCCGCCGCCGGGCCCGTCGGTCCCCACGAAGTCCGTGTCACAGAACCGGCAGACGGCTCGGCCGCGATCGGCCTGTCGTCCGTTCCAGAGGTTGCACCCCGTGAACCGGCAGAAGACGGCTTGGCGGCCAGCGTTGTGACCCTCGCCTTGAAGAGTCGGGAAGATCGACTTGACGGTGTAGCGCCTTGCTCTCATGCCGTGGGGCCGCCCGGGGTCGGCTCGTCCGGTGCATGTTCGACGCCGGCCGTTCCGTCGAGGGCGGGTTCTGGCTCAGCAGCTCCGACAGTCGTCTGATCCGCGGCGCGCGCGGTCATGCTCCGACGCAGAACGATGAGGTTAGCCTGCCAGGCGGGAATGCCGGGCCTCTCGTCGATCAGAGTGAACACGGCGCGTTTGCGGTTGGCTAGCGCCTTCAGGGCGGGGGCCTTCTTATCCGGGATGGGGTCGATCGCCGCCATCGTGCGGTCGTACTCGACGGTCAAATCGACGCCCTCGACGACCCATCCGCCGTTCTCCTCGACCGCTCGTCCGTAGAGCACGCTGAGCTCGCCGAGTCGGCGTGCCCCGTCCTGGTGGCTCCATGCGCGTCCGCGCCAGTCGACGACGAGGTCGACCAGCGACACGAAGAACGTTAGGGCGGCGAGCCAGGCTAGAAAGACTTGGAGCTTCCCTTCGATGCCGAGAACGCTGACCTGCTGGTCTCCATTGGTCAGCGCCAGGAGGAGGCCAGTGATCGAGAAGACCATGACGGTCAGGGTGAGCCCGCGCGAGCGGCGGGTGTAGCGGTCGCGCAGAGCCGAATGTCCGGTCAGCATCCACCCGATGACCCTGCGCCGGCGTCTGTATTCCCGGTCCTTCATCTACTCGAAGAGTTTGCGCCAGTCCGACGCGCTCGATGCTCGCTCCATGCGCGTGGCGATCTGCCTTAGCGCGGCCGAAACACGCTGACGGTCCGAAGAGTTGGCCGCGCCGAAAACCTGGTCGATTCTGTCGGATTGTCCGGTGACGTCGGCAAGCGGCCGCTTGATCCGCTCACCAGCGAACTTGAAGAAGTGCGTGAGCATGGTCTTGTTGTCGCGCGGCCCGATGTAGCCCTTGAAGGCCTCCACCGCGAGCGCCTCCATGTGGTAGCCGCCTGGTTTGTCAGTGTCGGACAGCGATCCGTCGACGACTGCTTTGGCGAGCTTGATCGTCGGGACGACTCGACCGTCCTGCTCCCTATTGGCGGCGCGCAGCCGCTCCTCGAAGGCCTTGGGACGGATGAACGACCACCCCGTGCCATTCCTGTCGGAGATCGCAATGCGGCTGTCGCGCTCGACGGCCGGCAGCAGCTGAATCTCGTTGCCGTCCTTGTAGCGGACGGTGACCGCGAACCCGATGATGATCTCGTCGACCTTGCCCATGTCCAAGCCCTGCCGAAGCGCGCGCTCCATCGCTACGCGCAACGCCTCAGGTGTATCGCCGTCGAGCGCTTCCCGCTTGAGGACGACCAGCGAGTCCACGTCGCTGAGGCCGTCGACGTAGGTGTGTTTGGCAACCGAGCCGCCGTAGAGCAGGCGGTCGATCTCGTCGATCTTCTCGCCGAGCGCGGCGACGATCTCGTCTAGGCGCTCATTGATGAGAGCGACATCGCGGTTGTTGATTTGCGCGAGCTGCTCCGTTAGCAAGCCGTTTACGTCGCTTTCCAATCGAGCCTGTTGAAGGTCGCGCTGGACCTCGGCTCGAAGGTCGCTCGGGCTCCGGTCGCTGCGGTATCCGCCCCCTCCACTGCCGCCCATCAGAAGCTCCTCCTCGCCAATGCCGAAAGGTAGATCGAGCGCAGGATGTCGCCAGCCCTTTCGCCTGACCGCCCGAGCATTGTGTCGTCGTACACGCTCCAATCTTCGTTCTCCGCTTTGAAGCGCAGTAGCCGTGAGTGCAGGCGCTGCAGTTCACTGAGATTGGCCGCTGGAACCGCCCAGTAGCGCTTCTCGTCGCGCTGCTCGGCCTGGCCACTGAGCAGTGGGCCCTGCCTATGATGCACGGCCAGGCCGTGCCAGTACGCGTAGCGCAGCCATGTCAGGCCATCGAAGATGTCGGCGCCCGCTGCGAAGTAGACGGGGACGAAGAGAGGGTCGAGCGCGCCGAAGATGTGGATGGGCATGTCGAGCTCGTTGCGCCGCAAGAGCTCGCGGAGCTCCATGACGGCGACAACGCGGTCGAGCAGCGAGCTTCCTAGCTCATCCTCTGTGGCGCCGATGACCGAGAAGAAGCCGAGGCGGGACGCGCTGGATTCCAGGAGCTTCCAATTGTGCGGACGGTTCTCGTCCTCGGGCTTGAGGAGCATGATCGGCGTCAGTCGCGACCGTCCGCCGAGGAAGTCTTGGGCCGCACGGATCTGGATTTCGTAGGACTCGCCCGGCCGGTCCCAGGCGACCGCCGCGCAATTCACGGCGGCTTCCGGCAGCCGGTCGAGAAGCTCTCCGTATGTCTGCTCGTCCCAAGGGCGGGGAGTGCGCAGGTCCTGGATCAGCTCCCCGCCGTCGACGCCCTGACGCACTTCGTATCCGCCGCTATCGATGATCATGACCCTCGGATTCGACAGCGGGTTTGCCGTCCAGTCCTGTGAGTCAAGGTTGTCGCCGGCCTCCAGAAACCTGTGATGCAGGTCATATGCCGAGACCAGGAACGTCTCGTGGATCTCGCGGGCGAAGAATTCGAGCCTCTCGCTGACCTCCGAGCGCTCCGGGTCCTCCGGGCGTTCCGGGTCGGGCCTGATCGCTCCGAAGCCCCGCGATGAGAACGACGGGACCAGGAGGGGGGTCGCGACGGTCTGGCCGGCGGCCAAGCGCATCGATCTCGTTTCAGCCGGCAAGAAGCACCTCGCGGTCTCGGCATGAACGGCAGCTACCGCACGGTTCGTCGCCCGACTCGCAGCTGTGCGTCAGCTCTATGGGGACATCAAGCACGATGGCGAGCGCGAGCACGTCGGCCTTGCTCCAATCGACGAACGGCGCGACGAGCCGACATGTGCCATCTCGGTGGAAGTCCAAGACCTTCTGGATGAGATCCACGAACTCGAGCGAACAGTCGCGGTAGCCGGTCCCTGCGTGGATCCCGAGGGCGATGCTGCGCGCGCTGGGACGCATCGCGAGCGCTAGGGTGATCAGCATCAGATTGCGGGCGGTGATCTCGCCCTTGTCCGGGACGTCCAGTCCGGCGACGTGCGTTCGGAGGACACTCATCCTGAGGTTCTTAGCGATTGAGCAGACGCTTCGAAATTCTCCGCCGGCCGCTGGCTGGCCGTAGTCGATAAAGCACAGCTCCGGTGTTTCGCCGACGTTAGACAGCTGCGCCGCGAGGGTGGCCGAATCGATGCCCCCGCTGCAGAGGACGAGATCGCTCACCGTTGGTGCGAGCGGCAGTCGCGTAACGGACAGCGCCGCCGAAGATTTTGGAACTGGTCTCGCATCACCGCAGGATTCGACACTACACCCGGCGGGACGGCCCCGTCGAAAGCCGGGGTCGGCTGGCTACTTCCCCCGGATAAAGGGCTTGGAGTGATCGAACGAGGAACGGCCGCGCTCGGGCGGGAGACGCGGCCGTTCGAGGTGGTGCTTCGGGCGGCGAAGCGCCGTGGCGGATGCTGTCGGGGGTTCGAGAAGCGGGCCGTGGTACGTACCCTCGGTCGACAATCGGTGCTCACCGTCTCACAGGAGCGTACTGCGCATGCAGCACCGGTCGCCTCCCACCGCACGTGGCACAATGTAGGCAAGCTCGTTGCCGCTAGGTGGTTGGAGCATTTGCTTAAAATTCACTTTCTGCCCGGACGACCGGTGCGGTCATCAAGCTGTCAGCGCGCAAGTCAGGGCCTCGGTCGGGTCGGCACGACAGACATCGTCTGTCGGCCCCAGCCGGCGAGTTGGAGTTCCCCCGGTTTCGTGGACACCTGACGGCTGGGCCATCTGGCCCAGCGTGGAGGATGTTCATCGATGCCCAAGACCCCGCCGTATTCCAAGGAGTTCAAGGTTGTCAAGGCCGGTCGCCTGGGCTCGGGCGCCAAATTCCGAGAAGGGGCGGCTCATCGCCGAGACGACTCCTGGCGGGGAGACGGAATAGCGAGCTACGGCGAGCCGTCAGGGCGAGCTAGGAGCTGTTTATTGGGATGAGTGTGTTCGGTTCGGCAGCCCTCGCTCGGACGAGGGCGGACAGCACCACCGGGACCGATAGGTCGGCATCAAGGTCGATGTGGCCGCCACCATGGGCCTCGATGTGCCAGCCGTTGATGACCTCAGCAGGCGTCTGGTCGCGCTCGGTCAGCAACGTCGCAGCTTTGGCTGCGCGCTCGTGCACCGAGGCGATGGATCCCGCGTTCTGCAGGGCAGTGCCGCGCAGAAGCTCCGACAGCAGCTCTGTTTTCGCTGCCATACCGAACGTCAGCGCGCCGTGACCCTGGCCGTCCGGCTCCCATGCCAGCTCGTCGTGCATACTGGCCGCGAAGCCGTCGATAAGCAGGAAGTCCGTCTTCTGGCGGCCATCCACGACGAAGCCCGTCAAGACGCGTGCTACGTGGCACGAGTCGAGCACCACCGCCACGCGCCGCTTCACACGGTTCTCTCTGGCCGGAGCGAGGATCGCCTCGAGCATGTCGGCCGCGGAGATGCCGCCATCGCGCAGGATCAGGTCGCCGGCTTCAGAACCATGGCCGGCGAACGCGAAGTTGACTTGCCCGCCACCCCAGTCCGACTCGTGGGAGAACGCCTCGACAGCCAAAGAGGCGTTGTAGAGCGCGACGAGGACGTCGAGGCGTGTCGGCTCCACGAGCAGAACATGAAAATCCACCCGCGGCGCTTCGCGCTTGAACTCTTCGTGCCAGTAGCGAGCGTCGGCGTCGGTATGAGCAAGCTTGGCGCCATCACGTGACCGCCGCGTGCCGCCGGGCCCGCCCCGCAGCGTCGCCTCGGCGGGACCGTCGGACGC
>JACCQW010000151.1 GCA_013813955.1 Solirubrobacterales bacterium | reverse complement strand
GCTCGCGCTCCTGCCGGCGGGCGAGCGCGGCCACGGCGCGGGGATCGGCCGCGCGCTTCTGCACGAGCGCGAGGGTCTGCAGCACCGAGTCGTGCAGGTGCGCGGCGACCTCGGCGCGCTCCTGCGAGCGGATGCGCTCTGCGCGTTCCGTTGTCAGCGACGTGAGCAGCCGCACGATCCAGGGGGCGAAGATCACGCCCAGGGCGATCGCCGCGACGAGGGCGGCGAGCGCGACGTCGGTCGCCGCCGACAGCGCGCCGGTGAACTGCAGGAAGACGATCGCCGCGGCGAGCACGAGCGTGATGCCCACGCCGATGCGCGAGATGACGGCCGGGCTCGGCGCGTGCGGGGCGAGCGCGCGTGGCGTGACGCCTGAGGCCGCGGCGGACGCGCCCGCCGACGACGCACCGTCCGCGGGGGCGCCCGGCGGCTCGCCACCCGCCGGGCCGCCCAGGGACTGGCGCCACAGCAGGGCGCCGCCGGCGCCGACGAGCACGAGCGGCCACGTCAGCGCGTCGGAGAACGGCAGGCCGAGCTCGCGCAGGGAGAGCAGGAGCGCGAGCAGCAGCAGTCCGGAGCCGAGGGCCACCTCGACGGCCGCCCGGCGCGGGCGAGTGGGCGCGGCCGGTACGGCCGTGGCCGCCTCGACGTCGGCGGGCAGCAGGACCCAGGCCAGCACGTAGGCCACGATCCCGATCCCGCTGGCCACCGTGGTCGCGGCGAACGCGACGCGCAGCAGGAGCGGATCGATCCCGATCCGCTGCGCGAGACCCGAGCAGACCCCGGCGACGAGGCCGTCGGCCGGGGTGCGGCGCAGGCCGCGCAACGGGTGTGCGGGCGGACTCGGGGTGGTCGCCGCCATGGCGTCCATCATCGCGGCTCAGCGCCCGCGGGTGAGACCGCTGGCCAGCAGGATCGCCCCGACCGCGCCGAGCACGATCGGGGCCAGCCCGCCGAAGTCCAGGTCCGCGATGTCGAGCTGGATCAGGAGCAGGACGGTCCCCAGGCCGACGAGCACGAGCCCGCCGGCGAGGGAGAGGCGGTCGGGGCTACGCCCTGGCACAAGCGAGGTTGCCGGGGGCGTCGTCCTCGTCGAAGCGACCGAAGCGCTCCAACCGCGGTGCGTCGCCACGCGGTTCGTCACCGAGGTCGTCGAAGTTGTCGAAGTGACGGTCCTGTCGGTGGCGGACCTCGAAGTAGCCGAGCCCTACGTCGGCGTCGACCACCAGACGCGGGACGCGCGCGGGCGCGCGGCGCAGATCGTGCCAGGCGAGGTCGACGCCGCCGCCGTCGCGGTCGAACACCGACACGGCGCCCATGCCGATGTCCGCGCTGGTCGCCACGCACACATCCTCACGCACGAGCAGCAGGGCATGGCCGGCGCCGACGCCGAGCGACAGCCGGTGGTCGCCGGGCGGCAGGTCGAGGTCGCGCAGGTCGACGACGAGCTCGCCGGCGCCGAGGCGGTAGCCCTCGTCGAGCTCGGCCACCGTCCCCGGCCGCACGTGGCGGTCGCCGAAGCCGCCGTCGAGGTCGATGCCGGCCGCCGACACGAAGGCCAGCGGCACCGCGATCGCGAGCGCCGGGAGGAGCAGCCAGCGGGCGCCGCCGGAGAACGCCGCGACAACGAGGGCCGCGCCTGCCGCGATCACCAGCGCGGCCACGACGACGCCGCCACCCAGGCCGCTGGCCAGGAAGCTGCCGGCCGCGAGCACGCCGCAGACCAGCAGTAGTCCGATGCCCAGCGCCGCGTGCCGCGCGACCTGGCCGGCGGTGCCGGCCGGGCGCTCGCCCGAGGCCAGCCACCAGACCGCGAGCCCGCCGAGGACCAGCAACGACAGCGGCACCAGGGCGCCGCCGAGCAAGAAGCCGAACCCGCCGATCAGCAGGCCGGCGACCACGAGGACGACCGCCAGGGTCCCAGCGAGCAGCCGGTCGCGGGTGGATGGGGGCTCAGCCGATCCGGTCGCGTCCTGGGAAACGAGCAGCAGCGCCGCCGCGTAGAGCACGAGACCGACGCCGCCGAACAGCACGAGGCCGACGGCGCCGATGCGCACCAGCGTGGGGTCGACGCCGAAGTAGCGGCCGAGGCCGCCGCAGACGCCGCCGATGATGCGGTCGGTGGCGGAGCGCTCGAAGCGCCGGGGGGAGGGAGGCGCCTCGGCCGACGGCGGCGGGGTCGCGGGCTCTTCGGGCGGCGCACCGCCGGAGGGCGGTGTCGGCCGAGGGGTGGGCTCTTCGGGAGGAGTGGGATTCTCGGGAGGGGTGGTCATGGCAGGCAGTCTCCGTCGCGGAGCACCCGCTGCCTATCGGGAATCCTCCCTAGGGGACGACCCTAGAATCGCCTCATGACCGCGGACGCCGACCTGCTCGAGCGCGTGCGCGCGACCGGACTGCTGCCCGCCGGCGAGCCGGTGGTCGTGCTGCTGTCGGGCGGGCGCGACTCGGTCTGCCTGCTCGACGTCGCCGTCCGGCTGGCCGGCGCGGGCGCGGTAACCGCGCTGCACGCCGACTACGGGCTGCGCGCGGCTTCCGCCGCCGACGCCGAGCACTGCCGCACGCTGTGCGCGC
>JACCQW010000141.1 GCA_013813955.1 Solirubrobacterales bacterium | reverse complement strand
GCGTCCGCCAGCGCGAGCGCCCGCGCGAAGATCGCCGGGGCGGGCTTCGCGGCGCCGGCCTCGGCCGAGCTGACCGCGCCGTCCACGAGCGCCCGCAGCCCCGTGCGCTCGAGCGTCTCGTGCAGCGAGACGTCCCAGTTGGACACCACGACGAGCGCATGCCCGCGCGCGCGCAGATCTGCGAGCGCGCCGGGCACCTCGGGGTAGGCCCGGAAGCGCAGCGCGCCCAGCAGCGCGTCGCGCAGCTCGGCGTGCCCGATCCCGCGCGCCGCGCCCGGCAGCGCGCGGCGCAGCACCTCCGTGCAGCGGTCTCGCAGCTGCGAGAGCGCGGCCGCGTCGACCGCCTCGTCGTGGTGCTCGCGGTAGTAGGCGATCTCCGCCCCGATCGCCCGGGCGGCCTCGTCCTCGCCGACGTCGACCCCGCCCTCGCGCAGGCGCGCGGCGAGCAGCGGCGCGGGCGGCTGCAGCTCGACGAGCGTGCCGAGCGCGTCGAGCAGGACTACGCGACCCAGTGCCACGTCGCGAAGAGGCCGGTGTACACGACGAGACCGCCGGCGCAGGCCGCGAGCGCCGCCCGCTCGCGCCACGCCCGGCCGGTCATCCACAGCGCCAGCCAGATCGCCAGCGGGAACAGCACCGCCAGGAAGCGCGGCAGCGACATGAGCGGCTGCGGGCCGACGGGATAGGACAGCGGCAGCGCGAGCGCGGCGAGCACGTAGGCGCCGTAGGCGGCGGGCAGCCGGCGCAGGACCCCGACGACCGCGGGAACGGCGAGCACCAGCCAGCCGAACAGCTCGATGTTGTGGCGCGCGACGACGAACGGGTCCCCGCCCGCCGCAGTGAAGAACACGGGCTCGCGCGCCCCCGAGCCCAGCTGGCGCACCCCCTGCACCGCGGCCACCGCCCCGTCCCACACGCCCACGAACGGGCCCGCGAAGGACCGGTACCAGGCGTCCTGCGCGTCGAAGGGCGCCAGCGGGTCCAGTCCGTCCAGCGCCAGGAAGCCGCAGTACGCCGCCAACCCGAGCGGCACCAGTCCGAGCCACAGCGCGTCGGGGCCCACGCGGCGGGGCCGCAGGCTCGGACGGTGCACGCCCCACAGGTAGACCATCGCCAGAGGGACGAGCAGCAGCACGCCGGCGCTTCGCGTCGACGCCGCCAGCGCGCCCAGAGCGCCCGCCCACGCCCAGCGGTCCAGGCGCGCCGCGTAGACCGCGCCGACCGAGAGCGCCAGATACAGCGACTCGCTGTAGACCGCCGAGAAGAAGAAAGCCATCGGAAACAGCGCCGTGACGAGCACCGCGTTGCGCGCGACCGCGCGCGGGTGGTCCAGCGCCACGAGCCGGTGCAACAGCACGAGCGCGGCCGCCAGGCCGGCCAGCGAGACCAGCGCGCCCGCCACCAGCGCCGACCCGACGGGCGCGCCCACGACCTTCACCGCGAGCGGGTAGAGCGGGAAGAACGCCTCGCGCGCGCCGTCGCCGTAGCCGCCCTGCACGATGGCCAGGTACCAGACCGAGTCCCAGCGAGCGAAGGGCGCGACGAGGTCGTCCCCCATGCCCCCGAAGGGCGCGGTCAGCCCCGCCGGATCGAAGTCGCCCTCGCGCCCCGAGAGCCCGAAGGCCAGCACCGCCGCGACGCCCGCCGCCCACACCAGCAGGCGCGAGATCCACAGCGCCCGCCAGGCGTCGGCCACGGCGTCATCACGCGCGAGCGCGGTGCGTGCGAGCGCAACGCGGGCAGGGATGGCGCGCAGCATCAAACCCATCTTGGCAAGGGCAGGACCGGGGTACGGCGGGGCGAAGAGCGCCCTGTTCTACAATCGATGGCTCCGCGTGCGCGCAGGTCTTCCGCCCGCGGCCCCCACGTCATGTCCGCTCGCCGCGAACGCCAGCGGCGGCGCCGCCACCGCAGCGGCGCCAGCCGCATCGTCTTCATCACGCTCGGCGTGCTCGTCGCGTGCCTGGCGATCGGCGGCCTCAGCGCGGTCGGCTACGTCGTCGGCATCGCCTCCTCCGCCCCGGACCTGAAGACCCTCAAGCCACAGGATCCCGGTCGCAACTCGGTCGTCTTCGCCGCCGACGGCAAGCGCCTGGGGGTCATCCAGAACGACATCCTGCGCTTTCCGATCAACTCCTCGAAGATGCCCCAGACCGTCCGCGATGCGACGGTCGCGATCGAGGACAAGCGCTTCTACTCCCACAAGGGCGTGGATTTCGAGGGCATCATCCGCGCCGCGTTCAAGAACGCCAGCTCGGGGGAGACCGTGCAGGGCGGCTCCACCCTGACGATGCAGCTCGTGCGCACGCTGTACATCTCGCGCGAGCGCACGTTCAAGCGCAAGGTCCGCGAGGCCAAGCTCGCCGAGGAGCTCGAGAACGTCCACCCCGGCCGTCGCGGCAAGGAGTGGATTCTCACCAAGTACATCAACTCGGTCCCATACGGCACGGTCGGCGGGCAGACCGCGGTCGGCATCCAGGCCGCGGCGCGCATCTACTTCGACAAGTCCGCAGACGAGCTCGAGCTGCACGAGGCCGCGATGCTCGCCGGCCTGCCCCAGGCGCCGAGCGCCTACAACCCCTTCCGCGAACCCGGCCGGGCCATGGGACGCCGCAACGACGTGCTGCGCAACATGGCCCAGGAGGGCTTCATCCAGCCCGAGACGGCCGCGGAGGCCGTCGCCCGCCCGCTCGGGGTGAAGGCCAGCCGCTACTTCCGCGAGAAGCGCGAGAGCTTCTTCTTCGACTACGTCACCGACGAGCTCATCGCGGAGTACGGCATCAAGGACGTCCGCAGCGGCGGCCTGCGGATCAAGACGACGATCGACCTCGACCTGCAGGACAAGGCGCGCGACGCGATCGCCAAGAGCCTGAGCTTCGGCGGCGCCCCGTCGTCGGCGATCGTCACCATCGACCCGTCCAACGGCTACATCCGCGCGATGGCCTCCTCGTCGAAGTACAAGGACTCCAAGTTCAACCTCGCCGCCGACGGCAAGCGCCAGCCGGGATCGGCGTTCAAGATCATGGCCCTCGTGGCCGCGGTCGACCGGGGCATCAACCCCACCGCGATCAGCTATCCCTCCAAGCGGCTGAAGTTCACCGCTCCGGGCTATGGGCCCATCGACGTCAACTGCTACGGCGGCCGCTGCTCGGGTGGGTCCAAGAACCTCGTGCGCGGGACGCTCAGCTCGGACAACTCGGTCTACACGCAGCTCGCCCTGGACCTCGGGCCCGACAAGGTCGTCAAGGCGGCGCGCGGCCTGGGCATCAAGTCCAAGCTCAACGGCTACCCGTCGGAGACGCTGGGCGGGCTGACCCGGTGCTGCTCGCCCCTGGAGATGGCCAACGCCTACGCCACTATCGCGTCGGGCGGCTGGCGCGCGAAGCCCAAGGCGATCACGCGGGTGCGCTTCCCCGACGGCAAGGTCAAGGACCTGTCCAAGCCGCGCCGCCACAAGGCCTTCGACTCCGCGGCGATGTACGAGGTGACCAAGATCCTCGACCAGAACGTGCCGGGCGGCACCGGCGCCCGCGCCCAGCTGCCCAAGTGCCCGGCTGCCGGCAAGACCGGCACGACCGACAAGAACACCGATGCCTGGTTCGTGGGCTTCACCCCCAAGCTCGCCACCTCGGTCTGGGTCGGCTTCCCCAAGGGCCGAGTGCCGATGGGCCCGCTCTTCAACGGCGGGCCGGTGGACGGCGGAACGTTCCCCGCGGAGATCTGGGGCAACTACATGAAGGCCGCCTCGAGCAAGTGCGGCCAGTTCCGCAAGCCCGACCATGCCTTCCGGGCCAAGCCGTTCCAGGGCAAGTACGCGACGGGCCGCGCGAGCACGGGAGCCGGCGTAGAGGACACGCGCAACTTCAACAACGGGGCGGTTCCCTCGCCCTCGCCCTCGCCCGTGCCCTCGCCCGAAGAGGGCACGACCGGCGACCCGGGCTCCGATCCCGCGCCTGCCCCTCCGCCTGCGCCGGCGCCCCTCGACGACGGGGACGCCGACTCCGGCGGCGGCACGCCCGCACCCGGCGATTAGGCGCCCGGCCGGCGCTGCTACGGTTTCGCACCGCATGGCGAAAGAGGAAAAGGTCGAGTTCGAGGGGGAGGTCGTCGAGGCGCTCCCCAACGCGATGTTCCGCGTGAAGCTCGACAACGACCACATGGTTCTCGGACACGTCGCGGGCAAGATGCGCCGGTTTCGCATCCGCATCCTCCCAGGTGACCGGGTCCGCGTCGAGCTCTCGCCCTACGACCTCGACCGCGCGCGGATCGTCTACCGCCACCGCTAACCCCCTCCGCCGTGGGGGAGTTCGAGCTGATCGCGGCGTTCCAGGAGGTCTTCGGGCCGCCGCCCGAGCGCGTCCTCGTCGGCAGCGGCGATGACGCGGCAGTGGTCCGCGCCCGCGCCGCCTGCGTCACGAGCGTCGACGCCATGGTCGACGGCGTGCACTTCCGCCTCGGTACGACGGCGAGCGCCGCGGATGCCGGCCACCGCGCGCTCGCCGGCGCGCTGTCGGACCTCGCCGCGATGGGCGCCGAGCCGGGCGAGGCCTACGTGGCCCTCGGGCTGCCCGAGGGCTTCGCGCGCGCGGACGCCGTCGCGCTCGCCGAGGGCATGGCCGCTCTCGCCGGGCGCCACGGCGTCGCCGTGCTCGGCGGCGATGTGACCCGCGCCCCCGTGCTGACGCTCGCCGTCACCGTCACCGGGTGGTCCGACGATCCCGCGCTGCTGGTCCGGCGCGGCGGGGCGC
>JACCQW010000129.1 GCA_013813955.1 Solirubrobacterales bacterium | reverse complement strand
GTGCAGAACACCTGGCGCGAGCTCGATGCATCCGGCTGACGCGCCGCTTGCCCGATCCACGAGACTGAGGACGTGTCCATGCCCCTCGCCCTCTTGCCCGCCACGCTGTTCGGCCTCCTGATCGGATCCTTCCTGAACGTCGTCGCCCACCGCCTGCCCAGGGGCGAGTCGCTGGCCACGCCGGGCTCGCACTGCCCCTCCTGCGCCGCCCCGGTGAAGCCCTGGGACAACATCCCCGTGCTCTCGTGGCTGCTGCTGCGCGGGCGCTGTCGCAGCTGCGACGCGCCGATCGCCGCGCGCTACCCGATCGTCGAGACCGTCACGGCCGTGCTGTTCGCCGCCGTGGTCGCCGTGCACCTGCACGACACGACGATGCTCGTCCTCGGGCTCGTGCTCGTCGCCTTCCTGGTCCCAATCGCCCTCATCGACCTCGATCACCGCCTGATCCTCAACAAGCTCACCGGGCCCGCCGCCGTGCTCGCGCTCGTGCTGGGAACCGCGCTGGACCCGGGCGGTGAGGTCGAGCGCCTGATCGCCGGCGCCGCCGCGGGCGGCGCGCTGCTGTTGCCCTCGCTGCTGGTGCCCGGCGGCATGGGCATGGGCGACGCGAAGCTCGTCGCCGTGCTCGGGCTGTACCTGGGCCGCGGCGTGGCGGCGGCGTTCCTCGTCGCCTTCGTGGTGGGCACCCTCGTCGGCCTCGCGCTCGTGCTGCGCAAGGGGATGGCGGCCGGTCGCAAGACCGCGATCCCGTTCGGGCCGTTTCTGGCCCTCGGCGGGGTCGTGGGCCTGCTCGCGGGCGATGAGCTCGTGGACGTATATCTCGACGCCTTCTGAGCGTCCAGACCCCTGGACGTTTGGGGGATAGACCGGGCGGTCCCTTCAACGGCCGGGGACAGGAGCCGATGCCCGTGGGGTAATGGCGCGTGCGCGGACAACGACCTTCGTGGGGCTGAACATCGAGCCCGGGCTCGCGGCTGCCGCCGAGGTGAGCGTCAACGGCGCCATCACCGTCCGCGACGGGGGGCGCACCGACCTCGAGCCCGGGATCCTGCGCGAGGGCGAGGTCGCCGACGCCGCCGCCCTGACCGATGCGCTGCGTGCGTTGTGGCGTGAGCACTCCGGCCTCGACAAGCGGGTGCGCATCGGCGTGGCCAACGCCCGCATCGTGGTCCGCACGATCCTGCTCCCCCCGATCGAGGACCGTCAGCAGCTGGCCACCGCGGTGCGCTTCCGGGCCGGCGACGAGATCCCGATGTCGCTGGACTCGGCGGTCTGGGACTTCCACTCCGTCGGTATCGTCGACACCCCCGAGGGTCCGCGTCAGCGGATCATCCTCGTGGCCGCGCGGCGCGACATGATCGAAGCCGTTCTGGGAGCGGCCCGCGCGGCCGGTCTCAAGCCCCAGGGCATCGACCTGTCGGCGTTCGGGATGATCCGGGCGCTGCGTCGTCCCGGCCCCGCCCGAGGCCCCGAGCTGTACGTCTCCGTCGGGGGCCTGACCAACGTCGCCGCCGTCGGCGCCGACGGCGTCTGCGGCTTCACGCGCGTCGCGGGCGGCGGCCTGGAGGGACTGGCGGTGGAGCTGGCCGAGCGGCGCGAGCTGTCGCTCGACGACGCCCGCACGTGGCTGCGCCGCGTCGGCCTCGAGGACGAGATCGCGACGATCGAGGGTGACGAGGCCATCGCCGGCGACGCGCGCACCGTGCTCGCCGACGGCGTGCGGCGCATCGGCGCGGAGGTGCGCGCGTCCCTGGATTTCCACCACGGCCAGACCGGCGACGGGCTCGTCGTCGACCGGGTCGTGCTCACCGGACCGGCGGTGGCGGTGCCCGGCTTCGCCGCGGCCCTGCAGGCCGAGGTCGGCGTCACCGTGCACGAGGGCGTCGTCTCCGGCACGGCGGGAGCAGATCTCGATCCTCTGGAGGCCGGCTGCCTGAGCGTGGCCGCCGGTCTCGCGGTCGCCGAGGGGCCGAGCGCATGAGGGCCGTCAACCTCATCCCGTCCGACGGCCCGCACCGAGGCGGTGGCGAGCGGGCGAGCGGCGGCACCTACGTGCTCCTCGGCGCTCTGGCCGTCGCGGTCGCGATCGTCGCCGTCTGGACGATGACGGGCAAGCAGGTCTCCGACCGTGAGGCCGAGCTGGCGCGCGTCGAACGCGAGGCCGTTACGGCCGAGGCCCGCGTCGCCACCCTCGGGCCCTACACCCGCTTCGCCGCGCTCAGCCGCAACCGCGCCGAGACCGTCAGCCGGATCGCCGGCGGGCGCTTCGACTGGGCGCACGCGCTGCGCGAGGTGGCGCGCGTCGTGCCCGAGGAAGCCGACCTCGTCTCGCTGACTGCCTCCGCGGCGCCCGGCGGCGCCCAGGGCGGCGAGGCCGGCCCGCTGCGCGCGGCGCTCCCGGTTCCCGCCTTCGACATCGTCGGCTGCACGTCGAGCCAGAGCCGTGTCGCCAAGCTCCTCGCGCGCCTGCGCGCCATCGATGGCGTCCAGCGCGTGAGCCTGTCCTCCTCGGAGAAGGCCGATCAGGCCAGCGGCACGGCCGAGACCGACTGCCGCACCACGGAGGGGCGCCCGCAGTTTCAGATGACGATCTTCTTCCGGGCGCTTCCGGGCGCTGTTGGCGCTCCCGTGGCGCCCGGCGCTCCCGTGACACCCGGCGCTCCCGCGGCGCCCGTTCCCGCGGCCGGCGGAGGTACCCCATGAGCGGGCGCGACCGCATCCTGATCGCCCTCGTCGGTGGCGTCGTCGTGATGGCGGGCATCTGGTTCGGGGCGCTGGCCCCCAAGCGCCAGGAGGCCGCGGCCCTCGCCGATCGCATCGCCCAGGCCGAGACGCGCCGCGACGCCGCGGTGAGCTCGGCCGCCACGGCCGAGCAGGCCCGCGCCAGCTCCGCGCGCGACTCGGCAACCCTCGCGCGGCTGGGCAAGGCCGTGCCGATCGACGACGACGTCGCCTCGCTCGTCTTCCAGCTCGAGAGCCTCGCCCGCCGCCACGGCGTCGACTTCCGCGCCGTGCAGCTGACCGGCACCGCGGCCGCCCCCGCCCCCGCCCCCGCGCCTGCCTCTGCAACGCCTGCCGCCAAGAGCAGCAG
>JACCQW010000002.1 GCA_013813955.1 Solirubrobacterales bacterium | reverse complement strand
TGCCCCGGCATCCGCGTCGGCTACCTGGTGGGCCCGGCGGCGCTGATCGCCGACATCGCCAAGCTCGCCACCAACACCTACATCTCGCCGAACATGGTGGCCCAGTCGATCGTGCACGAGTTCTGCGCCTCGGGTGCGATCGACGGCTCGATCGCCACCGTCAAGGCAGCGCTGGCCGAACGCGTGCAGGTGCTGACCGCCGCGCTGGCCGAGCACCTGCCCGACGCCCGCTACGTCGCGCCCGAGGGCGGCTACTTCATGTGGGTCGAGCTGCCGGAGGGCACGCGGGTGGACGCGCTGCTCGCCGCGGCCGCCGACCGGGGCGTCGCGTTCGTCAAGGGCACCGACTTCCTCATGGAGGGCGGCGAGAACACGCTGCGCCTGGCCTACTCCGGGGTGACCGCCGACCGCATCGGGGAGGGCGTGGTGCGGCTGGCCGACGCCTACCGCGCGGTCAGCGCCGAAGCGTCCGCCGCACGCTAGCCGTCGGCGGCCAGGCGCACGGGGCGCATCAGGCATCCATATCCGCCCGCGGGCGGTCGCGTCAAGTGCTCCTAGGTACTCGAGCGCAGGTTCGGGTGGCCGGGGCCCGGCCACGGCGCGAGCACGAGGACGAGCAGGGCGTCCTCGACCGCCTTGACCGCGTGACGCTCCTGCGGGGTCCAGTGCACCAGCGACCCGCTGCCCGCCCGCGAGCTCTGGCCGTCCTGCACGACCTCCACGGCGCCGCTGTGGACGTGCAGCCAAGCGTGCTCGTGGACCTCGTGCTCCTGCAGCTCGTCGCCGGCCGGCAGGTTGATGGCGATGACGCGCGCCGCGCCCTCGTCGGAGTGCAGCACGACCGGCCGGCCGGGACCGACCTCGAGGCTGGTGAGGTCCCAGAGGTCCATGACGTCAGCGACCGTAGCGCTCCCGGGCCAGGACGAGCTGCTCGGGCAGGGCGATCCGCGGCGGCGGCGAGGGGTCGGCGATGACCGAGACAGTCTCCCCGACCGAGTGGGTGACTGTGCACTCGCGCCCGTCGGCGGCGGTGACCGTGACCTCCTCGCCCGAGGTCGCCGTCACCGTCCCGTGCAGGCCCGGCTCCAGACCGGAGTCCTTGAGGTAGTGCAGCAGGTCCTCGGCCTCGTTCTCGAAGCGCAGGACCTGGACGCTGGCCCCCTCGGAGACGTCGGCCAGCGGGACGCCGCCGATGCGGGTGCCGCCCACGATCGGGTGGCCGTGCGGGCAGGTCTTGGCGTCGCCGATAGCGGCGAGCATGCGCTCCTCGAGCACCGGGCTCATCGCGTGCTCCAGGCGCTCGGCCTCCTCGTGCACCTCGTCCCAGGCGATGCCAAGCACGTCGGTCAGGAAGCGCTCGATCAGGCGGTGGCGGCGCACCACGCCCTCCGCGTGCTCCAGGCCGCTGTCGGTGAAGCCGATCACCTTGTCCTCGCCGCGGGCGATGTAGCCGTCGCGCTCCAGGCGGCCGATCATCTCGTGGACCGTCGGCGCCGACAGCTGCATCGCGCGGGCGACGTTGGCGCCGGTCATGGGCAGCTCTGCCTCCTGCAGCCAGAACAGCGTCTGCAGGTACTCCTCCTCGGCGACGGTCGCGTGGTCGGTGGACATGACCGTCGATACTAGACCGTCGATTTGCAGATCGACCATGCGGTGCCCGGCGGTAGCATCGCGGCGGTGGAGATCGGGCCCGGCACGCGCGCACTGATCACCGGCGCCTCCCGCGGGATCGGCCGGGCGCTGGCCGAGGCGATTGCCGCCCGCGGCGCGACGCTCGGCCTGGCCGCACGCTCGACCCGCGAGCTGGAGGCGCTGGCCGACGCTCTGGGCCGGCCGGGATCCGACCACCGCGTGCTGGAGTGCGATGTGGCCTCCCGCGCGTCGGTCGAGGCGGCGGTGGACGGCTTCGCGCGGGCGGCGGGCGGGCTGGACCTCGTGATCGCCAACGCCGGGATCACCCACTACGCGCCGGTGCTCGAGCAGCCGGTCGAGGACATCGAGCAGATGACCCAGGTCAACTGGCTGGGCACCGTCTACACCGTCAAGGCCGCGCTGCCCCACCTGCGGGCCGGCACGGGCGGGCACATCGTCGTGATGTCCTCCGGGGCCGGCCTGCGCTCGTTTCCCTCCGCCGCCGTCTACGGGGCCACCAAGGCGGCGCAGCGCATGTTCGCCGCGGCGCTGCGCCACGAGCTGCACGACAGCGGCGTCTCGCTGACCACCGTCTACCCGGGCGAGATCGCCACCTCGCTGCACGACCACGAGAAGGCCACGATGCCGCCCTGGTACCGGGGCGACCGCGCCGCCGCGCCGGCCGAGGCCCTCGCCTCGAGGATCCTCAAGGCCGTCGAGGCCGACCGCCGCGAGCTGCACTACCCCGCGCTCGTCAAGCTCCTCGGGATCGTCAACGGCCTGTCGCCGCGCGCCGCCGACGCGGTGCTGCGCCGCCTGCGCGGCGCGAGCGCGGCACCCCGCCGCGGGTGAGTAGCCTGCCCGCCGATGGCCCTGCCGCTCGCTCCACCCCTGCCGCCGCAGCTCGCGCGCTCGCGAGCGACCCTGCCCGACGGCGACGGCTGGGCCTACGAGCCCAAGTGGGACGGCTTCCGCGCGATCGCCTTCGTCGACGGAGCCGAGGCGCACCTGCAGTCGCGCAACGGCAAGGACCTCACGCGCTACTTCCCCGAGCTCGCCTTCGAGCCCGGCCGCTACGTGCTCGACGGCGAGATCGTGATCTTCGCGCAGGGCGAGGGCACCGCCGACGAAGTAGGCCGCCAGGAGTTCAACCTGCTCGGCCAGCGCATCCACCCGGCCGCATCGCGGATCGCGCTGCTCGCTGAGCAGACGCCGGCGCGCTACGTCGCCTTCGACCTGCTCGCGCTCGACGACGAGACGTGGCTGGAGCGCTCCTACGACGAGCGCCGCGCCGGCCTCGAGGCGCTCGTGCGCGCACCGGTGGACCTCACCCCGGTCGTGCTCGCGCCAGGCGACGCGGAGGCCTGGCTGCACGGCGCCGAGGGCGTGATTGCCAAGGAGCGCGCCGCTGCCTACCGCCCCGGCGAGCGCACGGGGATGGTCAAGGTCAAGCGCGTGCGCACGATCGACTGCGTCGTCGTCGGCTGGCGGCCGGGCAAGGCCGATGGCACGCTCGGCGCGCTGATCCTCGGCCTCTACGCCGAGGACGGCGCGCTGCGCGAGATCGGCCACTCGTCGGGCTTCAGCGCCAAGCGCAAGCGCGAGCTGCCCGCCGAGCTCGCGCCCTACGAGACCGGGCAGCGCGGCAGCGGCGAGCCGTCGCGCTGGAGTGCGGGCCGCGACCTCGAGTGGATCGCGCTGCGCCCCGAGCTCGTCGTCGAGATCACCTTCGACCACACCAGCGACGGGCGCATCCGCCACGGCGCCAAGGTCCAGCGCTGGCGCGAGGACAAGGACCCGGGCGAGTGCCGGATCGAGCAGCTGCAGAGCTGACTTCGCGGGTGGTGTGCTTACAGCATGCATGACGACCTCGGGACGCGCTCTCGCGATCGCGTCGCCCAGCACATCGGTGTCGAACGCGTCGAGGATCACCGCCTCGGCGCCGGCGCCGCGCAGGCCCTCGGCCTTCTCGGCGCTGCGCGTGGTGCCGGTGACCGCGTGGCCCGCCTGCACCAGGCGCCGCACGAGCGGGCGCCCGATCGCCCCGGTGGCGCCCGCGAGGAAGACCCGCACTAGCGCCCGGCGGCCGCGAATGCGGCGGCGGCGAGCGCCAGCTCCCAGGTCGCTGCGTCGCGGATGTAGTGGTCGTTGCGGGTCCCGAAGGGGCCCAGCTCGGAGAAGAACGTCCCGGGCGCGGCGAGCATGAGCAGGCCGAGGGCGAGCTCGAAGACGCCGAGGACGATCAGCGCGATGCGCAGGACGCGATCGTCGGAGGCGGGCACCGCCTAGCGACCCGCGTTGCGCGCGGTCACGAGCGCGACGCCGTGGCCCTCGCGCGACGGGGCCCCGAGCTCCCACGTGTGCCGGTCGGTGCGCCCCACACGCAACGACGTCTCGATCCGCCAGCCGGTCAGCAGCTCGGCCAGGCCGGCCTCGTCGTAGACGCGCTGGAACGCGTCCACCGAAGGAGCTCCGAACGGCACGGTGAGTACGAGCTGGCCGCCCGGCGCCACGAGCTCGCGCAACCGCACCAGCGCGGCGACGTCCAGGCGCTCGTCGCTGCCGCCTACCCCGTAGTGCTCCAGGCCGAAATGCTCGACCGCCGAGAGGACGACGGCCGCGTCGAAGAGCTGCGCCGGCGTGTCGAGCTCGTCGAGGCGGCAGGCGGCGTGACGCAGGCGCGGATGAGCCAGCGGATGCGCGCGCGGGTCGACGAGCGTGACCTCGTGGCCCAGCGCCGCCAGCGACAGCCCGACCGTGCTCTCGCTGCCGCCGACGTCGATCACGTGCGCCCCCTCCGCCAGCCCGGCGAGGGCACCGAAGACGAACGGCTGCTCGACGATGCGCTCGTTGACGAGCAGGATCTCGACGCGCCCCGGGTGGTGCTCGACGGGCACCGGCGGGTTGAACCAGGCCCCGGCCTGGGCGGCGTAGCCCTCGGGACCGCTGGCCCAGTTCAAGAACGCGGCGCGCGGGGCGTCGAGCGCGTCGAGCGCGCGGCCCTCACGCCAGCCCAGCGCGGCAAGCGTCTCGCGGCCGATCCGGTCGAGGTCGTCCAGGCGATCGTGGATGGTGGGACGGACGAGGTCCTCGCTGCCCAGCCGCGCGTCGATCTCGTGCACGGTCCAGCGCACGCGGGGGTCCAGGGCGCGGCGCAGTGGCCACCCGAGCAGGCGGCCGATGCGGCGGGCGGGGGTCACCCCTTTCTGGCCTTCGAGGGCTGCACGCGCGGGGCCTCGCCCGACTGCTTGCGAAAGTGCGGCGGCCACGGCGCGTCGCCCAGGCCGCCCTCCTCGTCGCTGCGGGCGAGGTCGAGCAGGCCGTCCAGGCGGCCGGCGTGCGCGTCGATGTCCGCGGACGGGTCGCCGTCGCGCGCCACACGGTCGGGGACCGTGTCCAGGCGCAGGTCCTGTGGCTCGACGTCGGCCACCTCCTCCCAGCGCAGGGGACAGGAGACGCGGGCGTCGGGCACCGGGCGAACGGAGTAGGCGCTGGCCACGGTGCGGTCGCGCGCGTTCTGGTTGTAGTCCAGGAACACGCCGACGCGCTCCTCCTTCCACCACTTGCTCGTCGCCCGGCCGGGCAGCCGGCGCTCGATCTCGCGCGCCAGGGCCAGCGCCGCGCGGCGCACCGAGGTGAAGTCCCACTCCGGCTCGATGCGCACGTTGACGTGGATCCCGCGTGAGCCGGACGTCTTGGGAAAGCCGACGAGGCCGACCTCGCCGAGCAGCTTCTCGACGGCGAGCGCGACCTCCCGGACCTGGGCCCAGGTGACGCCCGGCGTCGGGTCCAGGTCGATGCGCAGCTCGTCGGGATGGTCGAGGTCGGCGCGGCGCACCGGCCAGGGGTTCCAGTCGATGTTGCCCAGGTTCACCGCCCACAGCAGGTGCGCGGCGTCGTTGGGGACGAGCTCGGTGGCGCTGCGCCCCGAGGGGAAGGACACGGTGGCCGTCTGCAGCCACTCCGGGCGCTTCTCGGGGACGCGCTTCTGAAAGAAGAACTCGCCGGTGATGCCATCTTTCCAGCGCTTGAGAACCGTGGGTCGCTCGCGCAGGTGGTTCACGGTGGCGTCGGCGACGCTCAGGTAGTACTCGGCGAGATCGAGCTTGGTGATCGGCGGGCGCGATCCCTCTGCCGGAAAGTAGACCCTGCCCGGGCTCGAGAGGCGGACCTCACGACCGGCGGCCTCCAGAGTCGTGTACTCCTTCGCCATGGCCGAGAGCATGCCAGTCCTCGTGGCGCCGGACGCGTTCAAGGGCACGCTGCGCGCCGCGCAGGTCGCCGCGGCGATCGGGCGCGGGCTGGAGCGGGGCGGCTGCCCGCCACCGGACCTGTGCCCCGTGGCCGACGGGGGTGAGGGGACGATGGAGGTCCTGCTCGCCGCCCTGGGCGGCCGGACGGAGGGCGCCCGGGTGCGCGATCCGCTGGACCGCGAGGTCGCCGCGGGGTTCGGGCTCCTCGAGGACGGCGGAACGGCCATCGTCGAGGTGGCCGAGGCCAGCGGGCTCGGCCGGGTGGCGCCGGACGAGCGCGACGCGTTCGCGGCATCGACCTACGGGACCGGGGAGCTGATCGCCGCCGCGGTGGCCGAGGGCGCTGCCGTGGTCCTCGTGTGCGCAGGCGGGTCGGCGACCACCGACGGCGGCGCGGGGGCGATCGAGGCGTTGAACGAGCGGGGCGGGTTGCACGGGGCGGCGCTTGTCGTCCTGTGCGACGTGCGCGTCGCATGGGAGGAGGCAGCGCCGCGGTTCGCGCCGCAGAAGGGCGCGGACGCGGCGACGGTGCGGCGG
>JACCQW010000123.1 GCA_013813955.1 Solirubrobacterales bacterium | reverse complement strand
CGCGTGCCGCGGGCGGCGCCCGCCGGGCTCTGCAGGCGCTCGTTCGCGGCGCGGGCACGGGTCTCGACCGTGCGCACCGACCAGCCCTCCGCGACCGCGCTGCGCGCCAGCACACGGCGGTCGGCGTGGTCGGCGGCCAGCAGCAGCGCCCGCCCGTGACCCGCCGTGAGCTCACCGCGCTCCAGCAGCTCGATCGCCTCGTCGGGCAGATCGAGCAGGCGCAGCAGGTTGGAGACCGCGACGCGGCTGCGCCCGACGCGCAGGCCGACGTCCTCGCGGGTGAGGCCGAGCTCCTCCACCAGCGCGGCGCACGCGCGCGCCTCCTCCACCGGGTTGAGATCCTCGCGGGCCATGTTCTCGATGAGCGCGGCCTCGAGGGCCTCGGCATCGTCGCGTTCGCGCACGAGCGCGGGCACCGTCTGCAGGCCGGCGATCCGCGCGGCCCGCCAGCGCCGCTCCCCCGCCACGAGCTCATATGTCCCGCCCGCGACCGGGCGGACCAGTACGGGCTGCAGCACCCCCCGCTCGCGCAGCGAGCCGGCCAGCCCCTGCAGCGCGGCCTCGTCGAAGTGCCGACGCGGCTGGTTGGGGCCGGGCGCGATGAGGTCGACCGGCACCCGCCGCAGGTCGTCGCCCGCCGGCGCCTGATCCTTGGAGACCGACAGGATCGCCGCGAGCCCGCGGCCCATGCCGCGTTCGGTTCTGCTCATGCTCTCACCACCACTTCCTTTGCCAGTTCGAGATAGGCGTGCGCGCCCGGGCAGTGCGGGTCGTGGTGGGCGACCGGCCGGCCGAAGCTCGAGGCCTCGCCCACGCGCACGTTGCGCGGGATCACCGTGTCGAAGACCAGCGCCGGGAAGTGCTCGCGCACCTCGCGCTCCACGTCGCGCGCCAGGCGGGTGCGACCGTCGTGCATCGTCAGCGCCATCCCGGCGATCGTCAGGCGCGGGTTGAGCTCGCGCTGGACCAGCGCGAGCGTGTCCAGCAGCCCCGCGAGACCCTCCAGCGCGAAGTACTCCGTCTGGACGGGCACGATGACCCGCTCGGCCGCGGCGAGGCCGTTGACCGTCAGCGGGCCGAGCGACGGCGGGCAGTCGATCAGGATGTACTCGAAGTGCCCGCGGGCCGCCACGAGGGCCTCGCGCAGGCGGACCTCAGATCCCGCCTCCCGGGGGAGCTCGGAGTTCGCACCCGCGAGGTCCGGATGGGAGGGCACGAGCTTGAGGCGCTCGATGCCGGTGGCCAGCGTGGCCTCGGCGATCGTGGCGCTGCCGGCGAGCACGTCGTAGACGTTGGGCTCGACGTCCTTCGCGGCGCCCAGGCCGACGGTCGCGTTGGCCTGCGGGTCGATGTCGACGAGCAGCGTGTCGTGGCCGGCCTCGGCGATGCAGGCGGCGACGTTCACCGCCGTGGTCGTCTTGCCCACCCCGCCCTTCTGGTTGGCGATCGCGTAGACCGTGGCCATCCGCGTCACGCTACCGGCGTCGGCGGTCGGAGCTCGCCTGATGGTTCGGAGGCGAACCCTCGACCCGCCTCAGGTCGAGGCCCGGAGTGGCCGCTTGCGGGCCATTCCAGCCCGGCGTGGGTAGCCGTTCGGGGTCGAACGGACCTTCAGGTAGAGGTGTAGATGACGGTGCCGGGCCGTCGGCCAGGGGTCCACCGAGCGGATCGCGGCCGGTTCGAGGCCCAGGTGCGCCGCGGCGGCGGCCCCGTCGGCCTCCTCATCACCGTCGCGGCGGCCCTTCCAGGCCACCAGCGCGCCGCCGGAGGCGAGCAGCGGAGCGGCGTACTCGACGATCACGGCCAGCGGGGCGAGCGCGCGGGCTGTGACGAGGTCGCACACGCCGAGCCCGGCCGCCCAGTCCTCCGCCCGTGCGACGACGACCTCCGCGTTGGTGAGGCCCATCGCCTGGACCGCGCGCTCCAGGAAGGCCCCCTTGCGCGCGAGGCTCTCCACGAGCGCGACCTGCGCCTGCGGCAGCGCGGCGGCCAGGGGGAGGCCCGGAAAGCCCGCGCCCGCGCCGAGGTCGGCGATCCGCCCGGCATCGCGCACCCGGTCGAGCTCGAGCGCCACAAGGGAG
>JACCQW010000428.1 GCA_013813955.1 Solirubrobacterales bacterium | reverse complement strand
GTGGCCACGGTGCTGGCACCTCAGAGTCGCAACCGCCGCGCGGGCGAGCTGCTGGCCGACGGCGTTCCGACGTCGGAGATCGCCGAGCGCGTCGGCCAGGCCGTCGAGTCGCTGGAGTCGGTGCCGCTGCTCGCCCGCGCGCTGGAGCGCGCCGGGCTGGACGCGCCGGTCACCCAGGGCCTGTCCCGGCTCATTGCGGGGGAGCTGCCGCTGGACGACTGGGTCGCCCTCGTGCGCACCACGGTCCCGCCGCCCGCCCGCTGGCGCCCGGTGGCGCCCGGTTTCTGGACGCGGGCGCGCGACCGCGTACGCGGTTGGTTCAAGCGCGACGCTCCGCCAGCGTCGTGACGACGGCCTCGTAGACGCCGGCTCCGTAGGACGCGCCGGCCACGCGCACGTTGGGCGCGCCCGCGACCGCCTCGCGCATCGTCGGGTCCTTCTCGACGGCGTTGGCCACCAGCCAGAAGGTGCCGACGTGCTCGGCGGTACCGAGGTCCTCGCGCGAGTCGCCGACCCCGAGCACCTCCTCGGGCGCGTACTGGCGCGCGCGCATGTGGCGCGCGACCGCGTTGGCCTTCGACGCGCCGCGGGGCACCAGGTGGTAGGCACGCACCTGCGGCAGGCCGGCGAGCCGCTCGGAGCGGCTGCGCACGACGCCGTTGTCGACCAGGCGCAGGTCGCCGTGGCCCTCGCGCTCGAGCAGCGCATCGACCTCGAAGGCGTCGACGAGCCCGCGGAACAGGTGCGAGACGTCGCGGTTGCGATGCCAGGGGTCGTGATACTCCAGGCGTCCCGCATAGGTCTCCAGCAGCAGCGCCGGGGCGCCCGCCGCCTGCATCTGGTCGTGGATGCTCAGCTCGCCGGGGAGCAGGGCGCCGGTCAGCCACTGCTCCTCGCCGTCGAGGACCAGGCACGAGCCGGCCTCGAAGATGTAGGAGCTGTGGCCGAGCAGCCGCGCGTCCTCGAAGACCTGCGCCTGCCGGCGGCCGGACATGATCACCACCTCCGCCCCCGCCCGGTGGCAGGCCTGCAGCGCGCGCACGCCGAGCAGCGTGAAGTCGCCGTCCGCGGCCGTCAGCAGCGACGCGCCCGGCCCGAGCAGGGTTCCGTCCAGATCGACGTACAGGCAGCGCACTAGCGCGCCCGCCCGCAGGTTACGCCCACGTGCACTAGCCGGCGCGCCGCAGTGCCGCCAGCTCGCTGAGCGGCGGGCGCTCGAGCCCCTCGGGCTCGCCCGCCAGGCGCCCGTCGCGGCGCAGGCGATCGGTCAGGGCCCCGAGCACCGCGGCGGCCATCGGGGCGAGGTCCTCCAGCGGCTGGTGGCGGTTCTGGCGCACGTCGAGGTCGACCTGCGCGAGGGCGTCGAGGCCGACCGCGGCATGGACGTCGAGCAGCAGCCCCATCTCGACGGCGTAGCCGGTGGCGAAGGCCATCCGCTCCAGCAGCTCGCGCCGCGCGGCGATCTCTCCGGCCAGCGGCTGGTGCACGGCCGCCAGCTCGGGATGGAAGGCCTGCAACAGCGGGCGCGCGGTGAGCTCGGTGACCCGCCCACCCCCGTTCGGCTGCGTGGTTCCGTTGGCCTTGAAGGGCCGGCGGTAGAAGCCCTTGACGAACTGGACGTCCGGCTCGCAGGCCAGCGGGCCCAGCAGCCCGAGGGCGAAGTGCGCGCCGAAGTCCTCGGAGTCGGCGTCCACGAAGCAGACCAGGTCGCCGCGCAGGACGGTCAGCGCCCGCCACATCGCGTCGCCCTTGCCGAGCACCGGCCCGAACTCGGGCAGCAGCGCGGACTGACGGTGGACCTCCGCGCCCAGGTCGCTGGCGATCGCGGCGGTGCCGTCTGCGGAGTCGGCGTCGGCCACGACGACCTGGTCGATCACCCCCGCCTCGCGCAGGGCCACGAGCGGCGCGACGACCCGCGCGATGTTGGCGGCCTCCTGCCGGGCCGGGACGCAGACCGAGATCGACCCGCGCCGGTCGGCCAGCAGCCGATCGGCCGGAAAGTCCGAGTGGTGGAAGGTGCGCATGGCGGGGAGCAGGCGCAAGGCGCTCGTACTATGCCAAGCCGCTTGCCCATCTCCCCGCCCGTCCATCCCTGGAAGGCCCTGCTCGACACCGGGCGCGAGGACGCGCGCCTCGTCCGCGAGGCGTTCGAGGGCGCGCGCGAGCCCGAGACCGCGCCGCTGCCCGCAGAGCTTCACCCGGCCGTCACCGCGGCCCTGGCGGGCGCGGGCATCGAGGCACTGTGGTCCCACCAGGCCGAGGCGCTGCAGCGCGCATGGGCGGGCCCGACGATCGTCACCACGGGCACCGCCTCGGGCAAGTCGCTGTGCTTCAACCTGCCGACGCTCGACGTGCTGTGCCGTGACGTCAAGGCGCGCGCGCTGTATCTCTACCCGACCAAGGCCCTCGCCCAGGACCAGGCGCGGGCCATCAACGCGTTCGGGCTCACCAGGCAGGTGCGCCCCGCGATCTACGACGGCGACACGGCCCGCGAGCAGCGCCTGCAGATCCGCCGGCGGGCAAACCTCGTGCTCACCAACCCCGACATGCTGCACATGGGCATCCTGCCCCACCACCGGCGGTGGGCGGACTTCTTCGCAAACCTCGCGGTCGTGGTGGTCGACGAGGCGCACGTCTACCGCGGCGTCTTCGGCTCGCATGTGGCCAACGTGCTGCGCCGGCTGCGGCGGATCGCCAACGCCTACGGGACCGAGCCCCGGGTCCTGCTGGCCAGCGCAACGATCGCCAACCCCGTCGAGCTGGCGCAGCGGCTGACCGGCCTGGACGACATCGCGCTCGTCGACCGCGACGGCGCGCCCGGCGCGCGGCGCGAGATCGCCATGTGGAACCCGCCGCTGACCGACGAGGCGCTGGGCACGCGGCGCTCAGCCCTGGCCGAGGCGGCCGACATCGTCGCCGAGCTGGTGCGCAACGGGGCGCGGACGATCTGCTTCATCAAGTCGCGCAAGGCGGTCGAGCTCGTCGCGCGGCTGGTCGGCCTCGCCGAGCCCGAGCTGGCCGACCTCGTGGTGCCCTACCGTGCCGGCTACACCCCGCAGCAGCGCCGCGAGCTGGAGGGGCGGCTCATGCGCGGCGAGCTGCTGGCGGTCATCACCACCGACGCGCTGGAGCTCGGCATCGACATCGGCGCGCTGGACGCGGCGGTCGTCGTCACCTTCCCGGGGACGGTGGCTTCGCTGCGCCAGATGTGGGGTCGCGCCGGGCGGCGCGGGCGCGGCCTGGCGATCTACGTCGCCGGCGAGGACGCGCTGGACCAGTTCTTCTGCCGCCATCCCGACGAGTTCCTCGAGCGCGCGGTCGAGGCCGCGATCCTCGACCACGAGAACGAGCCGATACACCTCGCCCACCTGCTGTGCGCCGCGCATGAGGGGCCGCTGAGCACCGGCGACGCCGAGACGCTCGGGCCGCGTTGGAAGGCGCACGCGCAGGCGCTCGTCGCGGCGGGCCAGCTCGTGGAGCGCCGCGGCGAGTACGTGCTGCGCCACCCCGAGGACTACCCGGCGGCGCGGGTGTCGCTGCGCTCGGCCTCGCCGGACTCGGTGGCCATCGTGGACGTCACCAGCGGCGAGCTGCTGGGCACCGTGGAGTCCGCGCGGGCGCACACGACGGTCCATGACGGCGCGATCTACCTGCACCAGGCGCGCTCCTACGTCGTGCGCGGGCTGGAGGTCGACACGCGCCGGGCGCTCGTCGAGCCGTTCACCGGCGACTACTACACGCAGCCCAAGAAGGAGACCATGACCGAGATCGAGGCGCTGCTGGACCGGCGCTGCACGCTCGGGGTGACGCTCTCCTTCGGGCGGGTGACGGTCACCGAGCAGGTGCTCGCCTACCAGCGCAAGCGCCTGCCCGGCCACGAGGTCATCGACCTGCAGGGCCTCGACCTGCCCGAGACGACGTTCGCCACCCAGGCGCTGTGGTTCGAGCTGGACGCCGACCTGCTCGCCGAGGACTTCCCGCTCGAGGTCCTGCTCGGCTCGCTGCATGCCGCCGAGCACGCGCAGATCGCGGTGCTGCCGCTGCTGGCGATGTGCGACCGCTGGGACATCGGCGGGCTGTCGACGAACGCCCACCCGCAGACCGGGGCGCCGACGATCTTCATCTACGACGGGCACCCCGGCGGGGTCGGGATCACCAGGCAGGGCTTTCGCGCGTTCGAGACGCTGGTCGGAGACGCCCACCGCCTGATCGCCGAGTGCCCGTGCGAGAAGGGCTGCCCCTCGTGCGTGCAGTCGCCCAAGTGCGGCAACCTCAACGAGCCGCTGGCCAAGGCCGGCGCGCTCGAGCTGATGGCCCGGATGTTGCAGCGCTGAGCGCGCGCCGCAGCTTTCCGGGCCCGAACCTGCGCAACGTCTCGCACGCTTCAAGACGCACCCACGTGCCGCCGACTCTTGGGGCATGCACCGACCCGCCATCCTGCTGCCGGCCGCCCTCGCGGCCGCCGTGCTCGTCGTGGCGCCCGCCGCGCCGGCCGACGCTGGAGGGACGCCGGCGGACGGCACGGACGCCGGAGGCGGTGCCGCGTACGGCTCGGCGCTGCCGCGCCCGGCGGCTCAACCGATCGCGCGCGGCCTGAGCC
>JACCQW010000122.1 GCA_013813955.1 Solirubrobacterales bacterium | reverse complement strand
GGCTCGCGCTGCAGGCCGGGCTCGCGCTGCAGGCCGGGCTCGCGCTGCAGGTCCGGCTCGCGGTCCGCGGTCCCGTCGCCGGTGAGCTCGTGGTCGGCCAGGCCGTCGTCGTGCAGCCGGGCGCGCTTCTCGTGAAGCTCCGCATCGGCGCGGGCGCGCTGCGCCTCCGCCTCGGCGATCTCCGCCTGGGTCTCGCGCGCGTGCGCGGTCTCGCGGTGCTGCTCGGCCTGCTCCCGCCGGCGCTCCTCGAGCTCGTGCTCGCGCTTGCGGCCCTCGGCGCCGCGAGTGAAGCGCAGGGCCACCAGCGCGAGCACGACGACGACAACGACGATGGCGACGATGATGAGAACGTCCATGGGTCTCGCTCCTCTCCCGGGGGTTCGCTCCCCGGGGTACCACGCCAGGGCTTTCACTATGCTCCGCGAGCATGATCTTCGCCGACTTCCTCGGTTGGACGAGCCAGGACTGGACTGACACATTCGGTCTCGCGATCGTCTTCTTCGTCGGCTTCCCGCTCCTCCTGCACGGCCTCATCGCCTTCGGCTTCGTGCAGGGCAAGAGCGAGCACGCGGAGAATCAGAAGCACGCCGGCCGCTGGGGCAAGCGCCCCGACGGCGACTCCTAGCGCGGGCTCGTCAGGCGCCGCGGCGAGCCGTGCGCGGCGCGGGGGCGACGGCCAGCTCGTCGTAGACCTGCGCGGTCTGGCGGGCGACGTCGGCCCAGTCGAAGCGCAGCACGTGGTCGGAGGCCTCGGCGACGAGGCGGTCGCGCAGCTCGTCGTCGGTGAGCACGCGCTCCATCATCTCCGCCAGCGAGCGGGGGTCGCGCGAGCGGAAGCGCAGCCCGACGTCCTCGTTGGGGACGACCTCGCGCAGGCCGCCCGTGTCGGCCACGATGCACGGGCAGCCGCTGGCCATCGCCTCCAGCGCCACGAGCCCGAACGGCTCGTAGATGCTCGGCACCACGCACAGGTCGGCGATCCGGTACAGCGAGTGCAGCACGTCGTCGCCGATCCAGCCCAGAAACGTGCCGTGCTCCATGAGCCCGAGCCGCCGCGCGTGCCTGCGCAGCTCGGCCTCGTGGGTGCCCGAGCCGGCGACCAGGAAGCGCACGCGCCCGGCGCGCCGCAGGACGCCATCGCGCCCACCCATCGCGTCCAGCGCGAGCTGGAAGCCCTTCTCGTAGACCAGGCGGCCGACGAGCAGGACGAGGCGCTCGTCCGGCCTGGCGAAGCGTGCGCGCAGCTCGTCGAGGTCGCCGACCGGCTGCAGGTCCTCGGGGTCGATGCCGTTGGGGATCACGCTGACGCGCCGCTCGGCGATGTCGAAGACGTCGGCCACGTGCCCGCGCATGTAGTGCGAGCAGGTGATCACGCGATCGGCGCGGCCCGCCATCCAGGTCTCGATCCCGTGGATGTAGGACTGCGGGTGCTTGCCCACCCAGCCCTGGTGGCGCCCGTACTCCGTGGCGTGGATCGTCGTCAGGTACGGGCAGCGCAGGCGCTCGGCCAGCCCGGCCGCCGCGCCGGCCACGAGCCAGTCGTGGCCGTGCACCACGTCGAAGCCCAGCCGCTTGCCGAGCTGGCGGCCGGCGGCGAGCATGTGGGCGTTCATCCCCTCGACCCAGGCCACGAACGCGTCGAGGTCACGGGGCGTCTGCTCCTCGGCGACGCGGTGCACGACGACGCCGGCGCGCATCTGGACGGTGGGCATCTCGCGCCCGCCGCGCGTCAGGACGTGGACCTCGACGCCCTGGCGCACGAGCTCCTCGGAGAGCTTGCGCACGTGGCGAGCCAGGCCACCCTCGACGATCGGCGGGTACTCCCAGGAGAGGATGAGGATGCGCGGGCCCACTGAGCGGGCGCGATCCTATCGTCGCGCGACCTCCCGCCGCCCGCGCTCGTTGACCTCCTCGCCGCCGTTCTCGCCTCCCTACGGTCTAAGCCCATGCGTTCCCGCCTCCTCGCCGCCGTCGTGCTGCTCGCCTGCACGGCGGGGCTCGCCGTCGCGCTCTCCGGCGGCGAGGACGAGCCTGCCGCGCCGGCCCCGGCCGCCGCGGCCC
>JACCQW010000419.1 GCA_013813955.1 Solirubrobacterales bacterium | reverse complement strand
GGCGCACCGGCGGTGAGGGCGCGATGAGAGGAACGTGAGAGTTGATGCGATCACCTTGCTCTTGGCGCCCGGGGGGAAGAGGCTGCACGGTGGAGAACCCCCTTCACGCTAGAAAGGCCTGACCGTGGGCCGGCGCCGGCGCACGGCGTCAGCGCCGGTCCCGGGCCCGGGGGATCTCCCCGGGCTCGAGCGGCTCGTGCGCCTCGGTCGGCTCGTCGAAGGTGAGCTGCTCGGCGTCCTCGCGGGTCACGGCCCGGTTGGAGGGGCGCGACCGGCGGCGCGGCGCCGGGGCCGCGCTCGTCAGCGCCTCCGACGACTGCACGATGCGCGTGCGCTGGGTTGCGTCGGCGCCCGGCGTGACCGGCTCGGGGCGCCCCGCGATGCGGATGCGCTGCCCGGCGACGGCCAGCGCCCCCGCCGCCATGAACGCGATGAAGAAGCCCCACTGGATGCCGACGGTGCCGCCCTGGCCGCTGACGTCCGGGCGGTCGAAGACGCGATAGAAGATCAGCAGCGCGGCCCACAGGCCCGCCGCGAAGATGACCGTGCCGTCGCCGCCGGGCAGGTGGAAGGGTCGCCGCTCGCCGCGCGCGAGCACGAGCACGAGCACCCCCGCGGAGACCAGGAAGATCGCCGCCTCGACGAACGAGACGGTCCCGAACGCGCTGACGGTGTCGCTGACGAACTGGTCGGAACCACGCGGCACGGTGTTCTTCTCATACCAGGGCAGGAACATCGTCAGCAGCAGGACCAGCGCCGCGGCGCCGGCGAAGCGCTGGTCGGGATCGAGCGCCGCCCAGGCGGCGCGGACGCGCTGCAGGCGCGCGTTCACGCCGAGCCGGCCGGGATCCAGGCGCGGTCTTGGGCGGCGGCCATGGCGGCGGATTGTACGCCCCGCATGGACGGTCAAGCTCAGCTGATCTCGATGTCCTCGACCGGGGGTGGCGTGGATGGCGCGGGCCGGTGCTCCATCCGCTCGATCGACCAGTCGAGGATCGCGCGGATGACCAGCAGCAGCTGACGCACGAGCTCGGTGACCTGGGCCTGCAGGTCGGGGGGCAGCAGCCCGTGGAGCATGTCGACGAGCGCCACGAGGGCCTGCAGCTCGCCGGTGGCCTCGGCCCCTGCGCGGGGGACGCCGTCGTTCGCACGCCCGCGTTCGTCGGTGGCCTGCGCCCGCGCCTGCGTGGCCTCGGCGGCGAGGCGCTCCACGGCCTCCTGCGTCGCGCGGACGCGCTCGCGCAGCGCGTGGAGCGGATCGTCGTCAGGGGGCGGGGGCATCGAAGCTCACGGTCAGCGCGCCGTCGTCGAACGCCGCGCCGCGCGGACGATAGCCGCCGAGGGCGGGCGGGAGCATGAGCGTGCGCTTCTGCTGGCCGACCTTGACGATCAGCTCCAGGCCGAGCTTCTTGACCGCGATCTCGCCCTTCTCGGCGAACGGCAGCTCCAGGCGCAGCGACGCCCCGTCCGCGCCGACCTCCAGGCGCTCGGACACCGTGGCGTGCAGGACCGCTGTCGCGTCGGACTCGCCGAACAGCGCGTCACCGAGGCGATCGAGCATCGGCCCGCCGCGGACCTCCTCCTCGAAGTAGGGCGCGCGCAGCACCGGCACCGGCGCGAACGCGTCGCACACCTCCACCAGCTGCGATTGCTGGCGCTCGCGCCAGGCACCGAAGTACGGCCCGACCTCGGCCGGGAACACGCGGTTGACCACCACCGCGTCGGTGAGGAAGCCGTACAGGTTCAGGTACGTGAACGTGCGCCGCGACTCGGCGACGACCATGCGGTCGGGGGTCATCACCAGGCGGATCGAGACGCGCTCGGCGTCGCGCAGGATCTCGTTCATCGCGACGAGGTTGCGCACGAGGCGCGAGACGTCCTCCAGGACGGCGTCGCCGGGCAGCGACACGTCGAGCACGGCGCGGGCGAAGGGCCGCGCGGCGTCGAGGATGCGCCCCTGCTGGGGAAAGACCTTGTCCAGCCACCAGCGCGCGACGTCGGGAAATGACAGCAGCCGCAGCGTCTCGCCGGTGGGGGCGCAGTCCACGACGACGCAGTCGAAGTCGCCCGACTCGACGTGGCGCTTTAGCGCAAGCAGGCTGAACAGCTCGTCGAGACCGGGCGGGACCGTCAGCTCCTCAGCGGAGATGCGGTCCACGCCGCGATCGACGAGCAGAGCGCCCATCCACTCCTGCACGGCGGCCCAGTTGTCCTCGAGCTCGTCCTGCGCGCTGACCTGCTGGGCCCACAGCCCCGCGCCGATCGCCGTCGGCTCGCCGCCCAGCGGCGTGCCGAGCGCGTCGGCCAGCGAGTGGGCCGGGTCGGTCGACACGACAATCGTGCGCGCGCCGCCGGCCGCGGCCCGCCGGGCCGTCGCGGCGGCCACCGACGTCTTGCCCACGCCGCCCTTGCCGGTGTAGAGGATCGTCCGCGGGCCCAAGTCCCGCGAGCCTACTTGGCCTTCAGCACGTCCAGCGCCCCTGTGGCGGAGGCGTCGTTGCCCGCGAGGTCGGTCGCCCGCAGCGTCACCGTGTGCTTGCCGCTGCGGCGCGGCCGCGCCCATCGCAGCGAGGTCCGGCCACTGTCCAGCCGGCTGCGCAGCACGGCGACGGTGCGCCCACCGCGGCGCAGCGTGAGCGTCACGAACGCCGGCTTGTCCAGCGTGAGCTTCACCGACGCCGGCCGGCCGGCGCGCACGCGCCGCGAGCGCAGCGCGATCTTCGGGTCGCGCGTGAGGTCCTGTGTGAAGCGCTGCGCGATGGCGCAGTAGGGGGCGGGATCGGCGCCCGGCTTGGGCCCGCCGTCCGGACGCTTGGCGTCGTCGGTCAGGCGCCCGCACAGGTTGCGCAGAAAGTCGCGCAGCAGCTTGTGGTAGCCCACGTCGGAGTCCCGCGCGTTGGAGTAGCGCGACCAGCCGCCGGTGTCGTAGCCGCCCAGCTCCGCACGCAGCCGGTTCTCGCCGGCGGAGAACAGCGCGCGGCCCTCGGCGTCGTTGGCCAGCAGCGCGAAGTCGTGCAGGCCGTTGAGCGCCTGCACGAAGCCGTTGAGCACGCGCAGCTTGGGCGCGTAGGAGTAGATGAGGTAGTGCGGGCCGTTCTCGGTGTCCACGCGCACGCCCTGCGGCGGGGCGGTGCGGAAGATCCCCAGCGCGGCCCGGGCGCCGTCGAAGAAGCGCGGCTCGTTCAGGCGCACGGCCGCGCGCGAGAGCGCCTGGACCGCGGTGCCCTGTGCCAGGCCGCTGGCCCAGGGCGGGCGCCCGCCGCCGAAGCGGAAGAGGTACTCGAAGGCGATGCCGCCGGCGCGCTGGGCGGCCAGCGCCAGTGCCTCGTCGAGCAGCTCGCGCAGCTGCGTGTCCCGTGTACGCGCCTGGAACAGCCCGTTGGCCTTGCCGAACGTGCCCAGCCACTGGAGCTGCAGCCCCTGGCCGGCGTAGTGCTGCCAGACCAGGCGGCTGCCGGAGAACGTGACGCGGCGCCCGTTGGCAAGCAGCGGCCCGTTGGCCCACCACTGGCGGTTGCGGGCCACCGTCTCGAAGAGCGCGGGCAGGCGCGAGACGGTCAGCAGCCCGCCGGCGGCGACGTCCTCGAGGTTCTCGAGCACCGCGTCCATCGCCACCCGGCGCGCGCCGCTCAGCTTGGAGCGGGTGCTGCGCGCCGCGGCGTAGGTGGAACGATGGCGATCGTGCGTGGCCTGGTCGATCGCGCCGGCGCGCAGCATCCGCGTGAGCTCGCCGCGTACGGTGCGCC
>JACCQW010000409.1 GCA_013813955.1 Solirubrobacterales bacterium | reverse complement strand
CTTGCTTCGTCGCGTGCGCGGCGTAGTGGCCGGCGCCGCCGTCGCGTTGACCCCGGAGAGCGCCCGCTCAGCGGCGTCCAAGCGGTGGTACTCGTCGACGAGCGGCTTGAGCTCTTTGAGCCTCGCGCCGATCTCGCGTCGCTTCTCATCCAGGAAATCGGCCATGCGGGACTCCTTCGACGGTAAGTACGACCATTAACCGTCACAGAGCCTACTCACCTTCCAGGATCTCTTTCAACCGGCGCAGGGAGGCGTTGGCCTCCTTGTCGGGAACGCCGCCCACCAGTGCCTTGGAGGCGGCGGCGCCAAGCGGCCCGAACGGTGACTTGAACTCGTTGCGGTAGTCGAAGTGCGTGCCCCCGTTCAGCGCGGTCAGGCGGTTCTCGATGACCGCCTTCGAGCGCGCCGGCCCGCGGCCCTCCCAGCGGGCGAAATGCGGGATGTCGAACTCGTGCAGGGTCCAGCGCACCTTGAAGTTCACTCCGCGCATGCACAGCGTCTGGTCCATGCGAAACCCCTCGCGCAGCGGCCCCGCGTCGATGTGGCCGACGCGACGGGCGATCGTCACCCACTCCAGTGTGCGGGCGGGGTCCATCACGTACTCCCACACCTGCTCGGGCGGGGCCTCGATGTCGATCTGCGCGACGACGACGGACACGGGGCGAGACCCTACCGGCGCGCAGGAGCGGTCAGCGCGCGGCCAGTTCCTCGCCGGCCTCCCAGTCGCGCAGCGCCCGCTCGACGGCGCCGTCGAAGGAGTGCAGGCGCACCCCGAGCAGGTCGGCCGCGCGGTCGTCGCGCGGCAGCAGGTCGCTTGACAGGCTCTCCATGAGTGGGGCGATGAGCCCCGGGTCCTCGCCGGCGATCGCGGCGGCCACCGGCGCGGCGATCGCCGTCGCGTTCATCGAGAGGCCGATCGCGGGGCGGCGCAGGAGCATGAGGTCGGCGATGCGCCCGATCATCTCGCCGTACGTCATGACGTCGGGGCCCGCGATGTCCAGCGAGAGGCCGCCGCGCACGTGCGGCGTGTGCGCCGAGGCGAGCAGGTACGCGGTCACGTCGCGGGCGTCGATCGGCCGCGTGCGGTGCACCCGCCAGCCGGGCAGGGCCAGGACGGGCAGGCGCTCCACCAGGCGCACGAGAAAGCGAAACGAGCGCGACCGCGAGCCGATGACGATCGAGGCGCGCAGCGCCACCGCCTCGGGCAGCCCGGCGAGCAGGACGTTCTCGACCTCCAGGCGACTGCCCAGGTGTCGGGAGGGCCCGCGGTCGGTGGGCACGAGGCCTCCGAGGTAGACCACGCGGCGCACGCCGGCGCGCCCGGCCGCCGCGACGAAGTTCTCGGCCGAGCGGCGCTCGCGCTCGTCGAAGCCGGCCTCGGCGCCCTCCATCGAGTGGATCAGGAAGTACGCGACCTCGACGCCGTCCAGAGCCTCGTCCAGGCCCGCGCCGCTCACAGCGTCGCCGGCCACGACGGGCACCCCGGCGCGCACCCGGGAGGGGTCACGGGCGAAGCCGACGACATCGTGGCCGTCGCGCAGCAGGGCGGGCAGCAGGACCGAGCCGATCGAGCCGCGGACGCCGGTGAGCAGGATGCGCATCGCCCCGAGGGTACGTAGCGTGCGCCCGATGGAGCTCTTCCGTCGCCTCGAGGCCGAGGCCCGCGAGCGGCTTCCGGCCGGAGATCTGTGGCCTGGGTGCGTGAGGCGTACGGCGGGCTCGTGAGAAAACGCTCGCAGGGAGCGGAAACCGGCGCTGCGCGAAGGGGCGAGATTTGCATCCCGGCAACCTCTCCGGGGGTAGCACCGGGTTTCGTCCGGCATTTGCGGAGAGCCTCCGGCCAAAAACCCGTGAGGTGCGAGAAGCGGCTCTCAGGACCCCTTGAGGGCACTGCCCGAGCATGGTCTGATGGCGTCCGTGCCACAGGGACGCCCCGTCATCAAGAAGGTCTCGTGCGAGGACTGCTTCTTCCGCTGCAACCTCCTCTGCGCGCTGGACCTCGACGAGCCCTGCGCCACCTTCCGCCCCGACAGCCCCCAGGGCCTGTGCCCACCGCAGCAGCTGCGCTTCACCTTCCGCCAGGAGCGGCGCACGAAGGCCGCCTGGGCGTTCCCGTCCGCGCAGGAGCAGGCGGCGCTGCACGCCCGCTGACCCGCCAGTCCCTAGAGTCCGCAAAGTGCGGATCACGGTGCTGGGGAAGTCCCCCTCCTGGCAGGACGCCGACGGGGCGTGCAGCGGGTACCTCGTCGAGGACGGCGACACGTGCCTGCTGCTGGACTGCGGCAACGGCGTCTTCTCCAAGCTGCGCCGCTTCCGCGACTACGTCGAGGTCGATGCGGTGGTGCTCTCGCACATGCACGCCGACCACGTCCTCGACGTCATCCCATTCTCCTATGCGCTGACCTACGCACCGCGTCAGCAGCCGGTCCCGGTCCCGCCCTGGCCGGGCACCGACACGCCGGCGCGCCCGCAGCTGATCGTCCCGCCCGGCGGCGCCGAGACGATCCGCACGATCGTCGGCTGCTGGGGCAACGCCGCCCTCGTCGACAACGCCTTTCGCGTGAGCGAGTACGACGTCGCGGACGACGCGCTGCAGATCGGCAGCCTGCGCCTGCGCCTGCACCCGGTGCCGCACTTCATGCCCACCCACGCGATCGAGGTCTCCTCGGCCGACGGCGGCGGGCGCTTCACCTACGGCGCCGACCACAGCCCGACCGACCAGCTGCGGGGCTTCGCCGACGACACCGACCTGCTGATGCTGGAGGCCACCCTTCCGCGCCCCGAGCGCGAGGGCCCGCGCGGGCACCTGACGCCGGGAGAGGCCGGTGAGCATGCCGCGCAGTGCAAGGCCGGCCGGCTCGTGCTGACGCACATCTCCGACGAGCTGGACTGGACCTGGGCGCAGGCCGAGGCGCAGCGCACGTTCTCCGGGCCCGTCGAGGTGGCCCGCGAGGGCGCCGTCTACAGCGTATGAGTGCGCCCCGGGTGACGGGGTAGATTGCGCCCCATGTCCCCCGAGCGCGACCTGTTCGCCAACTTCGAGCGCATGCGCCGCGAGATGGACGAGCTGTTCGGCGACGTCTTCGGCGCCGCCGGGCTGACCTCACGGCGCAACGGCTTCTCCCCCGCGGTCGACGTCTTCTACGCCGACGCGCCGCCCCGGGCGATCGTGCACGCCGAGCTGGCCGGCATCGATCCCGACGACCTCGGCCTGGAGATCGAGGGTCGCGAGCTGACCATGACCGGCCACCGGCGCGCGGCCGACGCCGAGGGTCGCGTGTACCAGCAGCTGGAGATCGAGCACGGGCCATTCCGCCGCACGATCCCGCTGGGCGCCGACGTCGTCGCCGAGCAGGCCAAGGCCACCTACCAGGACGGGATCCTGCGCGTGGAGCTGCCGCTCGCCGGCCCGGAGCAGCGCACGCGCACGGTCCCGATCGAGCGCGGACGTCCGAGGCGCTCCGGACGTGCGCTCGGCGAGGGCGGCGAGCCCGACTCGTGATCGACGTCCACACCGACGGCGGGGAGCCCCGTGACGTCGAGGTCGGTGCGCGCCAGGATCTGCCCGGCTCGCTGCCGGTCCTGCCGCTGCGCGAGACCGTACCGTTCCCCGAGACCCTCACCCCGCTGGCCGTGGGCCAGGAGCGCTCGGTGCAGCTGGTCAACGACGTGCTCGCCGGCAACCGGACGCTCGTCATGGTCGCCAGCCGCCAGCCCGAGCTGGAGACGCCGGGCCCCGACGAGCTGCACGAGGTCGGCGTCGTGGGCGTCGTCGCGCGGATGCTCAAGGTGCCCGACGGTACGCTGCGCCTGCTCGTGCAGGGTGGCCAGCGCGTGCACATCGACGCGTGGGTGCGCGAGACGCCCTACCTCGTCGCCGAGATCTCCGAGCTGCCGGACACGCTCGTGCAGACGCCCGAGCTGACCGCGCTCATGCGCAACGTGCAGCAGACGTTCTCGCAGATCGTCGAGGCGGTGCCCTACCTGCCCGAGGAGCTGCAGCTGGCGGTCGCCAACGTCGAGGACCCCGGCACGCTGACCCACGTCATCGGCGGCTCGCTGCGCCTGCCCAGCGAGGAGAAGCAGGCGCTGCTGGAGGAGGTCGACGTCGGCCGGCGCCTGCGCCGCCTGACCGAGGCGCTCGCGCGCGAGCTGGAGGTCATCTCGATCGGGACGAAGATCCAGACGCAGGTGCAGTCCGAGATGGACCGCAGCCAGCGCGAGTTCGTCCTGCGCCAGCAACTCAAGGCCATCCAGGAGGAGCTCGGGGAGTTCGACGAGTCCGCCGCCGAGGCGGGGGAGCTGCGCGAGCAGCTCGCGCAGATCGACCTGCCCGAGGACGCCCGCAAGCAGGCCGACCGCGAGCTCGGACGGCTGGAGAACCTGCCGCCCGCCGCCGCCGAGCACGGCGTCATCCGCACCTACCTGGAGTGGATCGCCTCGCTGCCCTGGGACAAGGGCACGGAGGACAACCTCGACCTCGGCCACGCGCGCGAGGTGCTCGACGAGGACCACTACGGCCTCGAGCAGGTCAAGGACCGCATCCTCGAGTTCCTCGCCGTCCGGCGGCTCAAGCCGGACGCCCGCGGCTCGATCCTGTGCTTCGTGGGGCCGCCGGGCGTGGGCAAGACGTCGCTCGGGCGCTCGATCGCCCGCTCGCTGGAGCGCGAGTTCGAGCGCATCAGCGCCGGCGGGGTGCGCGACGAGGCGGAGATCCGCGGCCACCGGCGCACGTACATCGGCGCGATGCCCGGCACGATCCTCCGCGCGCTGCGCGACGCGGGGTCCAACAACCCGCTGTTCATGATCGACGAGATCGACAAGATGGGCTCGGACTTCCGCGGCGACCCGGCCAGCGCCATGCTTGAGGTGCTCGACCCCGAGCAGAACGAGAACTTCCGCGACCACTACCTCGACCTGCCGTTCGACCTTTCCAACGTCATGTTCATCACCACGGCGAACACGCTGGACACGATCCCGGGGCCGCTGCGCGACCGCATGGAGATCATCCAGATCGCCGGCTACACCGCGGATGAGAAGCTGCAGATCGCCAAGCGCTACCTGCTCGGCCGCCAGGCCGATCGCAACGGCCTCAAGCGCGGCCAGCTGCGCATCTCCGACGCCGCGCTGAAGGCCGTCATCGCCGACTACACGCGCGAGGCCGGCGTGCGTGAGCTCGAGCGCCAGATCGGCGCGATCGCGCGCAAGGTCGCGCGCGAGGTGGCCGAGGGCGCCCAGCCCAAGGGCTCGATCGCCGAGGCGCGCGCACGCGAGCTGCTCGGGCGCCAGCGTTACCACTCCGAGGCGGCGCGGCGCACCCGCCAGCCGGGCGTGGCCACCGGCCTCGCGTGGACCCCGGTCGGCGGCGACGTGCTCTTCGTCGAGGCCACATCCATGGACGGGACCGGCAAGCTGACGATCACCGGCCAGCTCGGCGACGTGATGAAGGAGTCCGCCCAGGCCGCGCTGTCCTACGTGCGCGGCCATCAGCGCGAGCTCGTGCCCGACCTGCCCGACGACTGGTTCGCCACCCACGACCTGCATGTCCACGTGCCCGCGGGCGCGATCCCCAAGGACGGCCCCAGCGCGGGCATCACGATGGCCACCGCGCTCGTGTCGCTGCTCAGCGGCCGGCAGGTCTGCGACCACGTGGCGATGACCGGTGAGATCACGCTCACCGGCCAGGTGCTGCCGATCGGCGGGCTGAAGGAGAAGGCGCTGGCCGCGCAGCGCAACGGCATCACCTGCATCATCGCCCCCGAGCTCAACGAGGCCGACACCGAGGAGATCCCCGAGCACCTGCGCTCCAAGCTGGACTTCCGCTTCGTGGCGCAGATCGGGGAGGTGCTCGACGCGGCGCTGGAGCGCCCGGAGGCGCGTGCCCCGCGTCGCCGGCGCCAAGAAGCTGCTTCCCGCTCCGATGACCGGGTATATGCTCACGGACGCGACAGGCAAGCGACCCGAGGTGAGTGAGATGGCAAAGGGCAAGGCCGCCAAGGCCGGCGCCGCAGCGGCGACCGCCGCGCAGGCGCGCAAGAACCCGTACGTCCAGCGGATCGTCCACGACGAGGATCTGCGCGACAACATGGCGGTCGCCTTCGAGGCGGCGCGCAACGCGTACTCCCGGCTGAACAACGGCAAGGCGCCCGCGAAGGCGCTCATGGACGACAAGAAGCTCCACAAGGACCTGCGCCGCTCGGCCGATGCGCTCAAGGAGGCCACGAGCGCCCTGCGCGAGGGGCCCAAGAAGAAGCGCAAGGGCGGCCTCGGGCGCCTCCTGCTGCTGGCCATCGTCGGCGGCGGGGTCGCCATGGCCGCCAGCGAGGGCCTGCGCAACAAGGCGCTCGATGCGCTGTTCGGCGCCGAGGAGGAGTTCGACTACACGTCGAGCACGACGCCCACCCCGGTCACGTAAGACCCTCAGCGCTCGCAGTTGCGTTCTGTCCGGAGGCGCCCCGAGCGGGGCGCCTTCGTCGTTTCCTGGCCGGTCGGCCAGCTAGGCTGGTTCCGTGGAGACGGCCACGACGACCCAGCGCTCGCTCACCGGCGAGAAGGCGGCGGGCATCGTCGACGCCATGCGCGCGTCGGTGGCGCGCCGCGGCACAGCGGGCTCGACGTTCGACCACGTGGCGCGCGAGGCGGGCGTCTCGCGTGGGCTGCTGCACTACTACTTCGGTACGAAGGAGCGCCTGCTCGTCGAGGTCGTGCGCCGCGACTGCGACGTGCGCATGGAGCTGCTCGACGATCAGCTCGCCACCGCGCGGACGGCCGACGACTTCGTCGACTCGCTCGTCGTCAGCCTCGAGTCGATGCTGCGCGACGACCCGGCCTTCGTGACGCTGATCTTCGAGCTGTTCACGCTGTCACGGCGCAACGACGAACTCGCGGCCGAGTACGCCGAGCTGCTGCGCCGCACGCGCGAGCACGTGGCGGGGCTGCTGCGCGCGAAGGAGTCGGAGGGGGTGCTGCGCCTGCGCGCGGACGCCGAGGCGGTCGCCGATGTGCTGTTCTCGCTGGCCGACGGGATCGCGCTGCGCATGCTCGGCGACCCCGAGTACGACCACTCGGGCACCATCCGGGCCGGCGTGGCCTGCGCCCGGACGCTGCTCGACGATCGCGCCTGAGGGCTCGGCAGCGCCCGCCGGCCCTCGCAACGGGGCTCCCGGAGACCGCGGCGTGCGAGCCTGTGGGGATGCGCCGCCCTCGCCCACCCGTCATCGCCCTCGCCGTCGCGGGCGTCGTCGTCGTCGCGCTCGTCGCCGCTCAGCTCGCGCTGCCGACGCTGGCCGAGCGCCGGGTGGCCGATGGCCTCGAGCGCTTGGGTACGCGCCCGGACGTCGACGTCTCGGCGTTCCCGGCCTTCAAGCTGCTGTTCGGTGGCGGCGCCGACCGCGTCGAGATCGACATGCGCCTGGCTCGCGCGACGGGCAGCGCGCCGCTGGCCGAGCAGCTCGCGCAC